>JAJHRM010000062.1 GCA_020832965.1 Thermofilum sp.
GAAAGCATGTATGTTCTAGAGGTTAATAGCCAGCCTGGGTGGCGTGGTCTGCAGAGTGCTCACCCCGATATAGACATAGCTATGGAGATATCGAAGTACGTGGTAAGCAAAGCTAAGAGGTAAAAAAAGGCATTTAGCTGGTTAGCGCCCTTTCGAGGACATCGTAGTTTATCCTGCCGGAGAGCAGCGTGCTTCCACTCCTAGCGTTATTGACGATTAGGAGGGCAGGAGCGAAGATCGATGGGTCAACCTTGTACAGGAAGTCCCATCCGTACTGATCGACGAGCTCCGTGAAGGATTTGCCGTAATCCTTTGAAGCCGAGCTGGGCGCTTTGCTCACGTACTCGCTTAGCTTCGCGTCGTCAGGGTAGTCTACCGTGTAGAATGTGACTCCTCCATACAGCAGCATGTCATTCGATCTACCCGCCATCTTCAGGGGGCTACTGTGCAGTGGTGCAACGGGGCACACCCCGTGACCGTACAGTATGGTCCTTAGGTCGAATTCTAGCGTGTGGAGCTTGAACATCCCCGTCTCCACTATTCTCGCACTAACCTGTACTGAGCCAGCAATGCTGGCAGGTGAAACCAGCAGTATGTAGAGGCTCTCGGGCTTAACTCTAGCTTCACTGCTGATGTATTTGATAACATCCTCGTCCGGGTACTTTTCGGTCTCTAGAACTAGGACAGCCTCGTCAGACTCCTCACTATACCCTATTTTCTCAAAGAGCTTCTTAGGCTTTCTGGCTAGCGCTCTAGCAGGACCGCTCCCATTAGCAAAGAAGTCTTTAACGCTAATCCTCCAGCCGGCTAGCTGGGAAGCCATGCATGCCTCCACCGGGTGATCTGTGGAAACCTCTACTGCTGGCACATAGTACTCCCTGATCCTGTAGCTCGTGGTCGACACGCTAGCTAATCCCCCCAAGCATATCTTGGACACATAGATGCCTGCTTCAAAGCTTGAACGCGCCTTCACACCGGCATCGATTACCGTCGCTCCAGCTATCCTTGTACTCGTAACTTTAAGCTCCTCCTCCCTAGCAAGCATCTCGGCAACGAGCCTAGCCGCTAATTTATTCATAGATAGAGTCATACCTCTACACCCACCTCCTCAATTAGAGACTTATAGTAGTCTAGAAGTTCCCTGTTGTCATCGTACGACACGTAGAGGAGACCCCTCCCCCCGACGACCACATCCCCGATGAATAGCATGAATGGCTTGTCGAATTTGACGCCTCTAACTGAGATTGATGGCATCATTGAGTCTGCGTAGAAGCTTGGTAGGATAGCATCTACTCTGCCTCCCACAATTATCCTCCCGCCACTCATTCCCGCACCGGGATACAGCCCGCAGTCTCCCTTTACAACTATGCTTCCTCCCAGCATGTCTGACCCCACCAGGTTGCCTGCACCCCCCTCGATAACAATCGCCCCCCTCTCCATTCCGACTCCTACCTCGGAGCCCGCGTTTCCGTGAATCGTTATAGCTCCGCCCCTCATACCTTTGCCTGGCTTTTCCCCGGGTAGTTTCCCACCAAGCCTGTGCCCAACACTGCCGTAGACCTCTATTGTCCCATCCCTCATCTTGGCTCCAACGTAGTCCCTAGCGCTCCCCTCAACCACTATGCTTCCTCCCCTCATCTTGTAACCCACCAGGTGACCTGCATCCCCCCTCACCACTATCTTGCCCTTACTCATCCTATAGCCAATGAAGCACAGCTTATCGGACCCTCTCTCAAATGTGATCGTTATTTGTCCGGGGTCCGCTGGAGCTTTTTCAGGCCCATCAATTTCGAACAACTCGGAGAGTAGAGTCCTCCTCCCGCCTTCCAGCACGACAATGCTCCTCAAATCGGACAGTTCCCTGCCAGCAAACCTATCAGGCGTTATGTTCCTTGCATCGATTAGAACAGTGGGCTTGACCTTGAGGTGTAAGGTGTACGCCGCGCTAGACACCCCGCTCACCCCCCAACCACGGTACTCACAGGGATCTTAACCGCGTTTCTTAGCTCGTGTTCCTTTATGAGAAAGGATTCTAGAGCTATTGAGTAGTACTCCTTGAACTTCCTCTCAAGGAAGCTATCTAACTCCTTTCTTAGCTCGCTGGGTATCTCTGGCTCGACGTAGTATGTTCTCCCGTATACCGTCTTGACGACCTCCCCCTCCCTGACGACTACCTCTCCACTTTTAATTACTAACCATGCTCTCCTGAACGCGTTGATAAACTTCTCATAGTCCCTGCTTAAATCCACCTCTCGTGGGTTTAAATCGTAGATAGCTATGTCAGCGTCTGCTCCTACCCCTAAGTGGCCCTTGAACTTGTCCAAGCCGAGTAGTCTGGCTGGTGCAGCTCTCGTCATGATTGCCACATCATACAGGGAGAACTCGGCGTCGAGTGATGGAAGGGCTGTTCTCTTCAGTGCACCTCGGCTGACCTTCTTCATATATTCCTCACGAGCCCTCCTGCTAACAAGCCACGAGAACATAACGGGGTAGTCCACGAACGGCCCGGCGTTAGGGTGATCAGTTGTCGGAACCACCCTCCAGGGATCCCTAGCTATAAGTGCGACCTCTAATCCTATGGCCCACTGGACAGTGTTCACGTAGCTCCGCTTTCTATACTTAAAGGGTACGACGCCAGCCGCCGCTTCAACCTCCGCGTCTGCGTTAGCCCACTTCCACCTCGTCAAGTGGTATAACACGTACTCGAAGGAGGCGTCAGCAGTCATTGTTGTTGCAGACCTTCCAAGGATGACTTGTCCCAGGTCCAGGGTCACGTACGGGTTTACTTTCATGGCTTTAGCTATATCTTCACCACCACTTTCAAGGGTTGACCAGCTATCCCCCTTGTACCCTGTGAACTGGACGTGGGTGATGTGTAGGGCAGGTGACTCACTCACTCGTGAGATATCCCTAGTTACCTCCATGGTCTTAAGGGTCGTCAAGTAGTTTCCGGGGTAACCAAGCCTGTTGCAGTGAACATGCAGCTTGTGGGGTAGGTTAAGCATCTGAGCTGCGCTGCCCATCTCCCTGATGATGTCTCTCGGGGTAATGTTGTAAACAGGGATCTGCTCGTCTAGATCCACCCCTCTACCAGTGATGACCCAGGCAACATCCGAGCCTGGATCAACCAGCTTTAATGCATACGTTTTAGTAGCGGATAGCAGCCAGGCCAGGTATGCTGCGAGTAGCTCTCTCGAACCCTCTGCGATCAGGTCCAGGGCTAGCCAGTTGGAATCAACCAGTACGAAGGCGGCCTTATCTATTACAGGTATGTCATCCAGCTCTTCGTGCGTGTGCCTAGTCCCAATGGGCGGGGTCGCTGGTTCCACTACGAGGGTATAGCCCATTCTTGCGTAGTCGTACCCTATCCTGAAGACATTTGGCACGGTGAGGCCTGTCTCGGCTCGACGACGGGGCAAGTCGTGCGGTCTATTTGTAAGGTAGTGATCCTCTGGTCTCATAAGCCTGCCAAGGTTGACCTTAGGTCCAGCTATGTGGCTGTGGATATCTATTCCTCCGGGCATCACGACTTTGCCTCTCGCATCCACCACCAATGCTTTACTGAGATCTATTTGCGAGGGGTCAACGATTTTGCCATCTTTCACCGCAATATCGAGAACCTCGCCGTTGATCCCGTTTATAGGATCGTAGACGAAACCATTTTTAACTAGGATTTCACTCATGCTCCGCACCTCATCCTAGCCTTAACCCTATCAACAAGCCTCCCCAACACTTCCGAGTCGCATAAAACCCCAGGCGGGGGGTCAACAATCTTCTTTAACCGTATAGGTACATCATCCATTCTGTAGGCCGTCCCCTCGCACTCTATCCCAGTATACGCGCCAGGTATTATGACGTCGGCGAACGCTGTGGTTAAGGACCACTTTGCATCTATGACCACGACGGGTATCTTGGCTAAGTGCTCAACCGCCCTCCTGGGAAGGTGGGCAACGGGATCGCTGGCAACGATCAGCGCTGAATCCACGTCGCCGCTGGCTAGCAGGTCAGTTGCGCTAGTCACACCAATAATCATCTTCGGGAAACCTCTGGCGTAGCTAACTGCATAAGGGTAGCCGGTGGTCCACAGCGATACCTGGTTTGCCCCAGTAACGTTGTAGTGGCCCCTCATTGGTATTATGCTGAACTTCGTCCATTCATTAAGTTCGTGGACAAGCTTTATCACGGCAACTATATTCCTGTACTTGGCACCCGTCATTGTTAGCCCCAGGCCGAAGAAGATCACGCCGTACCTCGCAGTTCTCATCATCTCGGCTAGCTCAATAACTTTTTCTCTCGGTACCCCCGCTACAAGGGGGGCCTCTATATCGAGATCCCTAACCGCCATTCTAAGCGCGGTCAGTAGCTCGTAGTCCCTGCCAGGCTCCACCTCTATGAATAGGTCGGCTTGATCCGCTGTGGGGGTCCTCCTAGCATCAACAACCACCACCTTCCTCTCCTTCCTCCCCTTGACGAATCTCCCCTCCCGTAGAACAATTCTAGCGACATGGTTTGCGTGGGCTTCTAGCGGGTTACACCCCCAGAACACGACCAGGTCAGCTAGGTTTATTGCTACTCCAAACGTACACCTGGCAGTGCCAACCTCTTGGACGGCGAGAGCTGTGGGGCCGTGGCAGAAAACCGATGTGTTATCGACTACGCCGTGCGTCAATTCCGCGAGTTCAATAGCGTACTTGTTGGCTTCTACGTCTGTGCTGGATAACCCGAAGATCAATGGGTACTTTGAGCTTACGAGAATATCTGCAGCTTTGTCCAGTGCCTTGTCCAGGTCAACTTCCACTAGCCCACCTTGCTCCCTTATGTACGGCTTTAAAATCCTGTGCCTATGGTAGTTCAGGAACTTTGCGGAGGATATTGCGCATCCTCCCGTATTCCTCACTACCTTATCGCCGTCTAGCTCTATGACCAGGTGATCGCACAGGTCGCCGCAGAAGGGGCAAACCACGTTTCCCACAATCCTCCTTCCTCCCGTCTTAAGCGGCGCGTCCCCCGCATACACCTCCAGGTTTTTTGCCCCGAGTAATTTGAGTACGTCCGTCAAGGTGGTTAGGGGTTCGTCTGTCGGCTCAACGAAGACCTTAACCCCCTTCAAGCGAGGCATTCCAGTAGCATCGGTGTTAGGATCCGTCAACATGTTAGCCCAGGGACCCATGGGTACGAATACCTGCCCCGCGGGAACCTTAGCGTTCGGCTTCACTCTCAGGACCACTGCACCATGCTCGTTGCGTACCTTAACCCGGTCCCTTAAGCGGAGGGCTGAGATGTCGCCGGGATTCATTTCCGCGATCGCCACGGCATCAAAGTACTTCCTACCCCACTTGCTCTCCCCCTCCATGCTAATGCCTTGAGACAGGGTTCTCCCAGTATTCAGCACGAACATCCATTCACCCTTCGCTTTCGCCTCATTCACGACGAATGCACCCTGTTGGAGGTCCTCTCTCAGCCTAATTTGACATCGACATCCTTAGCGGCTTCGATGGCTTCCTTGAGGTAGAGGTGGTAAGGTCCCAGCTTGCCTCCGTAGTTTCCGGCGGTGATCATCACCACCTCCGGTACCGATGCAGCTGCCTTGATCGCCACGCCCATAGCCTTCAAAACGTACTCCTTCCTTAAACCATTGATGACGATCTCACATACGGAGTTCACACCCTCGGGCACCTTGCTCTCCTTAACCACCCCTCTTAGTGTTGGACAGTATAAGTGGTTAGTTGTTGCCCTCAGCTTCGGGTACTTGAGGGAGCCCACCTTAGACCCAGACCTGACTATGCCCCCTGGGAAGGGAGTGATGACCCCTCTTACGTGCTTCCTGATAGCTCTGACAGCTTTTTCAGCAGCCTCCAAGCCCATCTCCGAGCTCCTGGCTAGTATTAGTATGTTACCCCCAGCCACACCCCGCATAACCCCTACGGATTCTTCAATCACAAACTCCCCCTCCATGACGGGTATTCTCCAGACTTCCCTGCCGTAGAGGGTGTCCTTCTTCTCGAAGCCGTCCCCAAACTTTGCTATTGCCTTGCCTATCTTCATTTTTCGCTTAACCTTTGGAAGGCCGTCAAAAAGTGCGGTTGTAGGGCAAGTTAAGATGCACTGCCCAACCCGTGATAAAGTGACGAACTTTAAGCTGGCTATGTCGTTATGGTATATCTGCACGAAAGCGCCAGGTCTTTTGTCGGGCGTTACACTTGGAGACACGAGAGCCTCGATGTCGCACTCACCAGGGGAGGCGATCACCGAGGTGCCGAAACCAGTAGCTTTTGAGGCGGCAATGTACGCCCACCTCCTCGTTGAAGCCGTTATCAATAGGCGTGTAACGTACATGGGAAAAGCCTCGGCAAAGGTGTCCTCAATGGTAACATCTTCGAGTTTGAATGTCACAAGCCCACATAATTAACTATTAATAAAAACTTTTCGCCTGCAGGCGTAGCGGGAGCTTTCCCTAGCGGGGGATTCCCACCAACGCGTTTCTGCACGTGGATAGTTAACGCTTAAATACTTCAATTTTTACGATTGCTCGCCGCTTCTACTGCTCCAGCTAAGCGCTTCCTAGATAATGGTTGGGTTGTCGAGAGAGCTGATATGTGAACAGCCCTCCTCACAGCTTCTCCTATTTCGACCCCCCTCAGTAAGTGATGTATTAGTGATGCTGTAAATGCATCGCCAGCACCGACTGTGTTAATGGCATTTACCGGCGGCGCGGGGTAAGTGGAGGGTTCTCTGCCCCTTACGTATAATGTTGCGCCCTTCGCCCCCCTAGTCACAACGATGTTTTCAACTCCCGCTTTGAATAGGTCTCCGGGAACCTCGAGCCCTCTGCTCCTCAGAATGCGTTCCTTCTCCTCGTTTAGAACCAGGATTGGTGCGTACTGCAGCATGGACATGAACTCCTCGAGGTGCTGCTCGAGAGTTACTGCGTGCGGGCGAAACACTATCACTTTGTCGTTCCTGCTGATTTTACCCATCAACTCCAGGTATGTTCTGCAAACGCCCTCTCCCAGGTATATTGACCTTGAATTATCGCACACCTGGACCACCTCGTCGCTCACTCGCTGCATAACCGGTAGGGATCTCGGATCCGCTGGCAACTTGCACATGATCCGTGCTGGCTCAAGCGGTTCCAGTACGACGCATAGCGGTAAATCAGCCTCCCGATCTAGCTCGGTCAGGCTGACGTCGACACCCTCGCTAATCAGCTCGGCTAGCAGATGTATACCAATGATGTTGGCAGACGCTCTGCTTATGAAGCACGTTTTCAATCCTAGGTTGGATGCTAGTGCTGCAACATTGGCGCCTGAGCCGCCAGAGCTCATTCTTATCTCGGGTTTCAGGTACACATCTAGGGCTAGGGAACCAAATACCGCTAAATCGTATTCGCGGTGCCTCTTCGACCTTGCAACATTCCTTATAGCACTGCTCATTACTTGATTAATGAATTCTACAAAGCCAATTTTCAAGTGTTCTGAGAAGGGCAGTATCTTGGCCATGAATATTACTGATAAGCTTGTTGCAGCTTCTCTAATTACCTCGCTATCCAGCTCATCAATATCCTTGAACAGCACATTGTACCATCTACCCACGTCTGTTAACTTGTAGCATTTTACCCGGACTTTGCGGTTGCCTCTAACCTCTACTCTCTCTTCTTCTTCCAGTAAGTTGAGTGAGACGAGTCTCCTGATCGAGCTTATAACAGTTTTGTTTGAGTGTTGGCTAAGCGATGTAATGATCTCTTTTTGACATATTTCCCTGTCCCACGCAAAGAGTCTTAGTATTTCGATTGTGACTGGTGAGGAGAGGAGCGTAGTGATGTATCGGACTTTCTCATCTATGCTGGTGGGTAGCAGCACTACGTATGGGTGTAGCTCTTCAGGCGTATGTGTTTGCGCGACCATTAGCCAAACCCTGTATTATAGCAGTGCTTAATAGTATTTGTAGGGCGCTGAAAAACTTATATTTCCAAGTGTAACATGTTACAGGAGAAACAATGAGTTCAGAAGCCCTGGCACGCAGACCCGGAACTGCTTACGTGGCTGCTTACACGGCGATAGGTGCAGCAATATACTATATGCTGCTGTTTCTACCCGGGGTCCCCATCATTGGAACTCCTGGGAAAATGGAGATCGGCGCGGCACTTTCACCGGTCTTTGGGGTTTTACTAGGACCCATGTTAGGCTTCGGAGCAGTACTTATTGGAAACACCTTGAAGTTCCTGACCACGCCCAGCATCTACTCGCTCCCATTTATACCGGCAGCACCTCTCTCAGCCCTCGCGGCAGGCTTCTTAGCTGAGAAGAAGTGGAGTGTTCCTGTGGTTATAATGGTAGCCATGCTCATCGCAGCCGTGCTTGCACCACCATTCTACCCACTAACAGACTACTGGTACGTTTACCTCGTAGCATTCTACGATAAAATAGCCGCTTTAATCCTTGTACCAGTGTCGGTGTGGCTACTGCGTAGAAAGGTTAGGGCTCGTTACTATTACGTGGCACTGTACATGCTGATGTTCATTAGTAGAGAATTCGATAAAGCCTTTGGATGCGCAGTATTTGCGTTCCCACAGGTTTATCAAGGAGTATTCGGCATAACTAAGGTGAGCGCAGTCAGAAAACTCTACCTCGTTTCTCCACTCTACTACTTGGCTGGATACATTGTAGAGGGTCTGGTAGCGTTTGCAGTCGCTCTCACACTAGTAGAGGCTGTAGCGAGGGTCCCCGGACTCGCCGAGAATCTGCATGTAAGGCACTTGTATAAGAGGGAGTAGCATCCTCGTGGAGAGCTCTGTAATCCTAAAAAATGTAACGTATTTTTACCCTTCATCAACTTCACCCGCACTCGAAGACTTATCGCTCGAAATCGGAAGGGGGGAGTTTGCAGTAGTTGCGGGGCCTTCGGGGGGAGGGAAAACAACCCTTGTAAGAATACTGCTTGGGCTCATACCACACGTTTACGGGGGGAGACTCCGCGGAGAAGTATTGGTAGGAGGCATAAATGTTGTTGAAAGGGGGTTTAAAGCCATTGCAAACAGCGTAGGGGTGGTATTGCAGAACCCTGAAAACCAGGTAGTTAATGCTATAGTCGAGGAAGAAATAGCATTTACCCTTGAAAACCTCCTGTATAAGCCTGTAGACATTTGTAAAAGAGTTGACGAGGCTATAAGAGCCCTCGAAATAGGTCATCTGAGGAAGAGACTTACACATACACTGTCTAGTGGTGAGGTGCAGAAGGTTGTTATAGCTAGCGCGCTAGCATTGGATTCAAAGGTACTAGTCCTCGATGAGCCCCTAGCCCACCTGGACCCATGGGGTGCAAGGGAGCTTGCCTTAATCCTTTATAAACTATGCAAGGAGAGAGGGATCACCGTGATTGTTGCTGAGCATAGGCTCACCGAGCTCGTCAAGTATGCGGACAGAGTTATAGTGCTAGGTAGGAGGATCTTATTCGATGGGGATCCCGCATCAGCTATTAGCAAGATGCTGGATGCTGGTGTAGAGGTGCCGCCCATATCAAGGCTATTCGAAGAGCTTGGCGAGAGCCCCATACCCTTACACGTGGACTCTAGGGCTGTTGGCATGCTGGCGAGCAGCATCGCAACTTGCAAAGGGTCCTGCACCGGTAACCTGGTGAGCAAACGTAGCGGTGCTGCTATGCGTAGCCCTGAGCGGGTGATAACCGTTGAAGATCTGTGGTACAGGTATCCGGACGGCAGGGCGGCTCTGAGGGGGATAGACCTAGAGGTGTTACGAGGGGAATTCATTGCTATAGTTGGTGCGAATGGCGCTGGTAAGACTACTCTGGTAAGGCATTTCAATGGGCTTTTAAAGCCTTGGAGGGGCAGGGTCAGAGTGTTCGGGAAGGACACTAGATCTAGTAGTGTAGCCGAGTTGGCAAGGAGTGTAGGGATAGTTTTTCAAAACCCACTACACCATTTCTTCGAGAAAACTGTTCTACGTGAGGTACTCTTCACGCTAAGCAACTTCGGCTGTAGAAACTGCGTTGAGAGAGCTTTAGGAGTGCTTAGAGTGTTTGGTCTTGAGGAACTTGCCGAGAAATCTCCGTACGAGCTCTCAGTGGGTGAGCAGAGGAGGTTGGCTATAGCGTCTATCCTGGCGTACGAGCCACCGGTTGTTGTACTGGATGAACCCACAGCCGGTATAGACTACTCCCTTAAGCTAGAGCTGCTGAAAATGCTTGCTGGGATTGTTGGGAGGGGGAAGACCGTCATCATAGTGTCTCATGACACGGAATTTCTGGCTTTAGCCCCTATTACGAGGGTTGTGGTCATGGCTGATGGGAGGGTGGTGGCCAGCGGTGACCCTAGGGAGGTCTTTTATAACTTAAAGGTGCTTAAGGGTTCTCACGTCACGCCTCCCCAAATAGTAGAGCTTGTGAAGCTGCTTGGTCTAGAGGAGGCTTGCAGACCTTTGAATAGCCATGAGCTTGCAGAGTATTTAAAGGGGTGTTGCAGTGCCCATTGAAGAGAGCATCATAAGGCGTATGCAGGGTGCTTTAACGTATGAGGAGGCTACGTGCTTTTACCACGACCTCGACCCCAGGGTGAAGCTCCTGTACTTGGTCGCAGCTTTCGTCGTGATCTCTTCGGGAAGCCTTGTGAAGCTGTTGATGGCCCTGATCTTTACGTGCGCCTTGGCGTCTCCATGCCCGAGGATCTTCCGGAAAACTTTCCACGTCCTTACAGGACTCGCGCCATTCATAATCCTCACGGCATTATTTGTAGTTGTCTTTACAGTTGTTTTTGGTGGGGAAAACCTTGAGGCAGTTGCTATAGAGCAGGTTAAGGTGTTTATGAGAGTTGCTATAGTGGCTATGGCCATAACGGCTGTAGCTTCGTCAACAACGCCACAGGAGCTTGTCCGCGCGCTTGTAAAGCTGGGCTTCAGGTACACATACCTCTACACTTTGATCATAGCGGTGAGATTCATACCTCTGGTATTCAATGAGTTAAGCGACATCTACGATGCACAGAGGTCTAGAGGCTTGGAGCTGGAGAGGGGAGGAGTTGTGGAGAGGCTGAGAAAGCTCAATGCCCTGCTAATACCAGTTTTCGTCTGCTCACTGCTGAGGGCGAGAGATCTCGCAGAGGCGCTTGAACTCAGGGGGTTTGGGTACAGCAGCAAAAGAACATTTTACAGGGACATGAAGCTTAAGAAGATGGATGTGGTGTTTGCGATGCTCGTAACGCTCTCAGCCTCAGCGGTATACTTACTCGCATAGGTGTCTGCTATGGAATCAGCTAGGGGGGCTATGCCCGTAGCCAGGCTTAGGTATGTTTCCTACCTGCTCGCCTCCTCAATAGCCCTAGAAGTTGCGGGGTATCCAAAACCGGGGAACGTTCACAGGTTAAGGGATTTCAGCGACGCCCTGTTCGAGGACTTCCTGGTATCGGCTATTGTTGCAGAGCACCACATGTTTAGAGCTGTTGTGAGGGGGTGCAGGCTCGCTAAGGGCTTCGCTGCAAAGGTTCTCGTGGGGGATCTTATCAAGGC
>JAJHRM010000063.1 GCA_020832965.1 Thermofilum sp.
TGTTGGAGAAGCTCAGAAGCGCTGCCTAAGCGCGCGACCCGGGCTGACAGGCCGCTCCCACCAGTGGAAATCCCGTTGGCGGAAACGCCCCACCGCGCCCCTCGAAAGGGGGCCGCGCATGCGCGGCGGAGGGCTCGCCCGGGTAGCCGGCGGGCTTCACGGGCAGCCGCTCGGTGGGCATGCTCGTTCCAGAGGGCTGGCGCGCGCACGGGCGCCCAGGAAGGCTTCAAGCTCGCGGCAAAGTACAAGCTCATCCTACAGCGAGCGCGCGAAGACCCCGCAACCCTCCTCCCCCTCGCGGCGCTGATACCCCTCCGAGCAGCTGCGATGAGGATCGGCTACTACGCGGGAAGCACACCATAAAGACGATCATCCGAAAAAGAGCGCAACAAAAGCCCCAAGGCAAACCGGCGGCGAAACGTGGGGCAAAACTTTAAAAAGGGAGAGAAAGGGGGTGATCGAGTATGCTCAGCCCCTCCGGGCTCGCCTCCACCCCAGCGTGCATCGACGGCAACGCCGTTCGCGCCGCCTACAAGCGGGCGCTGAGGACGGGGCTGTACTGGAGGCTGAGCCCGGAGGAGCGGGCCATCCTCCGACTATCCTGCTCGTTCTCCCTGATAAAGAGCCCCACCCTCGTCCCCATCCTTTTCAGGATCATCTCGATCGTCCTACCCTCCCTGGCGAGGATGGCTCAAGCCCTCGCCCTCGGCACGCGGGTAGTCGAGCAGCGGGTGAGGCAGGCCCTCTCGCTGGGGTACTACCAGGCCCTGGAGTGGCTGAAGGACATCTCGCTCGCGGTGAGGGTGGGGCTCTCGCTCCTCAACACACCAAAAGCGTACTGGCCAGAGGTGACGTGAGCGCGCAAAGCGGCGCGGAGGCGCCCGACGTCACGTTCATCTTCCCCGCCAGGAACGAGGAGAAGACGATCGGGGAGGTCATAGAGAAGGCGAGGAGAGCGGCCGAGCGCGCGGGGATGAGGTGCGAGGTGATAGTCGCGGACAACTCGAGCGACGCCACGCCCCACATCGCGAAGAACATGGGCGCGACCGTGGTGACGCCCGACCGGCTCGGCTACGGGTACGCGTACAGGTACGCGCTCCAGCGCGCGAAGGGCAAGTACGTGGTCATCGTGAAAGGCACTTACAACTTGGGTCTCTGCGGAAAGCCGTACCGCGTCGGAGCCGATGAGCCGGCTAGCTAGGCACGCGCTCACGTACTTCGCTACAGCCGGCGTACTGCTGCTGGCGGTAAGCGGTATTCTGCTGATCACGCTGGTAAGCAAGTACAATAGGGCGCGAGTGCTGGACGTGCCCCACGCGGCAGCCATGGTGTTCGCGCTGGCGTTCGGCCAAACCCTCCTCGTCTCCGGCGCCGTAACCTACGCGATGTCTAGGAAAGGGTACACCTCACCGCCCATCCCGCCTTTACCCCAAGCCGAAACCGTGGCGCTGATACCGGCCTTCAACGAAGAGGGGAGCGTCGGCGCCGTAGTGGAGGAAGCCAGAAAGCACGTCGACCTGGTGATCGTCGTTGATGACGGGTCCACCGACAGAACCGCGGGAGAGGCGCGGAGAGCGGGAGCAATCGTGGTGCAGCATCCGCGCAACATGGGCTACGGCGCCGCGGTGAAGACGCTGATGAAAGCGGCCCTAGCCGCCGGAGCGAAGTACGCGGTGCTCCTCGACGCCGACGGCCAGCACGACCCCAGAGAAATCCCGAAGTTCCTCCAAGCGCTAAAAAACGGAGCCGACATCGCCGTAGGAAACAGGTTCGCCCACAGCAAAGTGCCGCTCCACAGGAAGATCGGCATCTACGCCATAAGAGCGCTCCTAAGGCTGCTGGGAGCGAAAGCCGGAGACCCCGAAAACGGCTACAGAGCCTTCAACAGGAAAGCTCTCGAGGTCCTAGACAGGGAGATCGAGGAAACGTGGATGGGCATCTCCTCCCAGACGGTGTACATAGCCGCGAAAAACAAGCTGAAGCTCGCCGAGGTGCCGGTCACGGTAACGTACGGGCCGGGCACCTCCAGCGAAAACTTCCTCGCCCACGGGCTATCCATCGCGTGGACGCTGATATGGACAGCGTTCGCGAAAAACCCGGCGATACCGCTCGCCGCGGGCGCAGCCGCCCTGGCGCTCTCCATCACCCTCTTCTCCTACGCCTGCTTCATCTTTAACATCTCGCGCTACATACGGCTAGCCTACACCGCGCTAGCCATACTCTCAGGGATCATGGCAACCCCCCTAATAGCCGTCGGAACCGCGCTAGCCGTTACGAGAACGCGGAAATCGACCTAGGTTGAAGGTAGCAGTCGTCCTCGGCACGAGACCCGAGATCATCAAACTGGCACCGGTGATCAAGGAGCTCGAGCGGAACAGCATCGACTTCTTCATCCTGCACACGGGCCAGCACTACACGTACAGCATGGACCGCGTCTTCTTCGAGCAGCTGGACCTGCCCGACCCCAAGTACAACCTGGAAGCGGGATCCGGCACACACGCCGAGCAGACAGCCAGGATGCTGGTGGGGATCGAGCGGGTACTGGTGAAAGAGCAGCCCGACGTGGTCGTCGTGCAGGGCGACACGAACACCGCGCTCGCAGGAGCCCTCGCCGCAGCCAAGCTCCAGGTATCGGTCGCGCACGTGGAAGCCGGCCTGAGAAGCTTCGACGTGAGGATGCCCGAAGAAATCAACAGGACAATAGTAGACCACGTCTCAACCCTCCTCTTCGCTCCAACACAAGTGTCAAAGAGGAACCTCGAGCGCGAAGGGATCACCGAAGGAGTCTACGTCACGGGGAACACGATCGTGGACGCCGTGCAAAGGTACGCACCCCTCGTCGACGGAGCGGAGCTGCCTGTAAACCCGCCCAGCGAGTACGCGCTCCTAACCCTCCACAGGCAGGAGAACGTCGATAACCCCCAGCGCCTCGCCAACGCCCTCAAAGGCGTCGGCATGGTCGCGGAGAAGCTGGGGCTGCCCGTGCTCTTCCCCGCCCACCCCAGGACCAGGGTCCGCATGGCCGAGCACGAGATCAAGGCGCCCGAAGGCGTCGCGGTGCTCGAACCCCTCGGCTACTTCCAGTTCCTCAAGCTCCTCAAAGGCGCGAAGGTCGTCCTCACCGACAGCGGCGGGGTCCAGGAGGAGGCGTGCACCCTCAAAGTACCGTGCGTCACCCTCAGGCACACCACCGAGAGGCCCGAAACCGTGTACGCAGGCGCCAACGCGATCGCGGGGCTAATACCCGAGCGCGTGCTCGAGAAAACTCTAGAGATGGTAAACAAGCCGAGAAACTGGCCCAACCCCCTGGGGGACGGGAAAGCGGCCGAGAAAATCGTTAAAATCCTACTCGAAGAAGTAGCTGAAAATGGGAACGATGCCTATGAAATCATCACGAGCGCTATCCTATAAAGAAATCCAAATCAAGAAAGTTTGGTCGCTCGAACACGTGAACTTGCAAACCCTTGTCAGCAAAGATAAAAATACTGAATCAAAAGTTTTAGTATCGTTCATTTTCGATGATGGATACTCATCCGTCTATGATGTAGTTTTTCCATTATTCGAAAAATATGATATCGTAGGAGATGTAGCTATAGTTGGATCGTACTTAAATAAGAAAGGTTATTTAACATCGGAGCAAGTAAAAGAGCTTATCGAAGCAGGATGGTCACTAGGAGATCATACTTTCACTCATCCTGATATGAATCTAATCGATTTAGATAGGCTTGATAAAGAAATAAAACTAAATCGACACTTTATTAAGGAATTTTTTAATCATGAGCTTTCATATTTTGTTTTTCCCAAAAGTAAAGTTAAAAGTGAGCATCTCTCTTTTGTTTTAGGCAAGTACATTTGCGCTTTCACTGGGGAAAGCCGTATAATCGCTAATTCACCTCCCTATAGAGGTCTTTTGAAGAGAACACAGATAAGCATTTACGAGATTTTTAAATTTTCGATTTTAGGACAAAACTTCCTAAAAGAATTAATTAAAAATATTTATGCATCTACGCATCTTCCCACTCAAAGATGGTTCATACTGTTCACGCATAATGTGAGCAAAACGCCAAGTATTTTTGATACTCCTTTGAAGCATTTTGTCAACTTGATAAGAGATTTAACTATGATAAAAAATATAGAAATAACTTCTATAAAAAATGTTCTATGCAGATGAACTAAAATGATAAAAATAGGTATTGTTTTAGGGAATCCATTATCTGAAGGTTTAGGGTTCGGCTTGCGACCGCGTATGCTTATAAAATACCTCGCACTAGTAAACGATGTCGAGGTGCATGTATACACACCTTTTCACGAGAATATGGCCGATTTCAAAAATGTTTACTTCCATAAATTGAAAACTTTGTTTGAAAATGACTATATTGGAAAGGCATTTTATAATATTTCTAGAAAAATGGTTAAAAATCCGTTTTTTGCTAAAAACCTGATGTACAGATCCTTCACTTTAAACAGAATAATCAGGGGGCTTGCACAATCGCTGAAAAAAGAGCTTCAAAAGCATCCTGTTGACGTGCTCCAAGCAGAGCAAGATATAGTGGCAGCTGCAGCAGTGTTAACTAAGAAATCGGTAGATGTCCCCGTAATCGCAGATATCCTCGACCTATGGGTTGACGAGGAGATCCTAGCTGGAAGGATTAAACCATTTAGCCACGCTTTTAATGCAATCAATGATATAACTAAAATAGCATTATTAGAAAGTGATTTAGTTTTAGTCGGAAATAATATTATAAAGAATATCTTGTTATCAAGATATTCATTAGATCCTCAAAAAATAGCAATCTCACCTAATGGTGGCGAATTATTAGATATTAATTTAGAAAAACCTAGAAAAAGAAGGGTTATCTATGCAGGTAACTTTGAACCATATGAATATGTTGATTTATTTATACAAGCATCAAGCTATATATTGAAGGCTGATAATTCGATAGAAATTTCAATTTTTGGAAAAGGTCCAGATGAAAAAAGGTTGAGAAAGCTGGCTAAAGAAATTAAATTACCAAATTCTATATTTAAAGGCTATATTCCAAGAGAGAAATTGATCCCAATATTAATGGAAAGTTCTGTGGGTGTTGTTCCAACAAAAAAAGAATATGCAACACCAATGAAACCCTTTGAATATCTTTCAGCAGGATTACCAATAGTTTCGATAAAAGGTATGTGGTGGACAGAAGTCATAGAAAAATATAACGCAGGTATATCATCAAATTTTGAACCGGAGGAATTCGCTGAAGCGATATTAACATTGATAAACTCACGAGATATAAAACATTATAGCAAAAATGCTATAGAGGTTATTCGAAGAGAATACAATTGGAATATTATAACTGAAAAACTTGTTTCTGAATATTTTAAATTAGTGTAACTCTATGACGTATAAAAAGGAAAAAAATGATAAAAAGCAAAAAGGAAGAAAATCCGTATGCCTGATAACATTTTCAGATTTCGGGCTCGGCAGAGCAGAGCCAATCGCAAGAGCCATGAAAAAAATGAACTTAGAAGTTCTGGTAGTAACTAATAGACCAGTTTATTCAAGGTCTTTCAAGCCAATTAAAGATTCCTTAGCTAGTTACGGTATAGATGCGCTAGAAGTGCCTCTGCCGAGGTTACCATACAACAATATTGCATCAAGACTGATTTACTATATTCTTTTTACTTTTCTATCAGTGTTGGTGTTATTTAAGTCATGTAGGAAATTCGATTTTTGTTACTCAAGAGGTCCCCAACCGTTTACAGATATTTCATGTTATATACTAAAGATTTTCAAAGGAAACAAAATAATAAGCGACATAACAGATCTTTGGCCAGATGCATTGGAATATGTTCCATTGAATACTTGTGTAAAACGTGTTTTAGTTCTATTAGGACATGGAGTTAATTCGTTAATGTGGAACAAGATTGACGTTATCGTTACGCATAATGAATTGATGGCTTATATACTTTCTCAAAGAAGCGGCAAGAAAACTCATGTAATATATGGTGCCATTGACTTAGAAAAATTCAAACCTATGCAGAAGCAAGAGGCATTTCAAAAATTACCAAGAAACATTAGAGAAAAATTGAATATAAATAGCTTTATAATACTTTATGCCGGTTTATTGGGTCCATTTCAGAACCCAGAAATAATATTAAAATTGGCACAATATATAAACGATGCATCATTTGTTGTAATAGGAACTGGACCATTAAAAGAAAAGCTAATAAAAGAAAAGGAAACACAAAAAATATCTAATGTAATTATACTCGATACTGTGCCTAATTCTTTGATGCCTTTTGTCTATAATATTGCGGATTTATTTCTATTCACATACGCACCCTCAAGTTTTCTGATAACAGGTTTACCTAAAAAATTCATAGAATATGCTGCATGCGGTAGACCTATCATATGCATAACGCCAGATTGTGTTGCATCGATGCTATGTAGCAAGTGGAAAGCTGGTTACACAGTTCATCCTGAGAAACTTGAAGACGCCGTGAAAATAATTCGAGAGCTTAAACTGAATGAAAATCATAAAATCACGCTCGGAAACAATGCCAGAAGGATGGCAGAGAAGCTATTTTCCATTGATAACATTGAAAAGATGTTACGAGAAATTCTCAATTGAACTTGAAAGAAGTTTTCTTTGCTAAATTAGATGTCTATTTAAGACCTTGGCATCGCGCGCGGAGATCATGAATTTTTTGAGGCATTCTGGTCACAAAATGGCGCCGTTTTCTTTGCTTAGTATTCTGTTTATTTTTTACATTACTTTTTTGTTTAATTTTACTGCCTCAATACTACTTATGCTTTTTATTTTAATCTCAACAATATTGTTTTTTGATGATAAAACAAGCATTGATTTAATATTAAAGGTTCCTAAAAAATTAGCAATATTCAACGGATTTAGAGAGATATTTATAGTTTCTATGCTTCTTACAATTTATTTGCTAATGAGAATTTGGGGATATGAGGGGTCATTTGCTATTTTTATTCTTGTTATTTTACTAACTTGCTTAGGTAAGTTGATCATTGATTTCATGAAGCTTCTCTCCAAGGAAACTTACATAATAAGATTTCTTGCATCATATTTGATAGGGTTCTTGATAATGAGTTTCCTAGGAATGCTTTTTACATTAATAGGATATCAAAATACTTACAATTATTTATTTCTTTTTGTTATTATAATAACCTTTATTACGTTAGCTTTCCTTTATTTTATTTTAAGAAGAAAACAAATGGTTTCCATAACTAATATAAAACTTTCTATAAAGTTTTTCGATCTTCTATTGCTTTTCAGTATTTTTGTAATTTTCGGATTAAGCTTTTTCCAGTTTTATCCGAGTCTTTTAATGTTACCTGGGCTTGATATAAATTTTCATTATGCATATGCAAATACACTGTTCTCTACAAAACTAAATAAGCCTATTACTCCTTATATTTTGTTTCATCTTTTCCTTATTTTTGTTCAGAAAGTCTCAGGCCAAAATGATTTTGTAACAATATTCCAGGCATTATATCCCTTTGTTGCATTGCTTCCTTTAGCTTATTATGAATTTAATAGCATACTTCTTGGAAGTAGGAAGAAAGCTTTTATATCTACTATGTTTTTCATTCTTTATTCTAATATTTTCTTTCTGATATATTATGAAAAAATTTTTATATCTTCCGCTGAAGCATTACAATCCCTTTATCGTCTTGAAGCTTCTCTATTCAATTCTAGGTTTAATTGGGTTCATATTGTTTATTTATACTTTTCTGAATATATTCCAGCTGTGACCTCTTTTCTTTTATCTCTTTACTTAATTATAAAGGATTACAAGCAATATAAGGCTGTAGAAAAATCTTATCTAATTCTCTTCATTTTGTTTGTCTTTATTGCTTTTTTAAGTCACCTTATTGAAGCAGTTTTGCTGGGAATACTTATTGGTGTTCTCATTTTTCTCAAAAAAATTCGGAGATCATATGTTATATCCTATATGTTATCTTTAGTTATAGTTAACATCTTTATTCTTTATAGCAATGGTGTTGTCACATTCAAATTTCAAGTTTTTGTTACAACAGTAGGCATAATATTTTGGTTATTTTTGATAACTGGATTGCGGAAATATATTGATAGAAAACTTTCCATAAAATTGCATCTGATGGACAGTTTCAAATACATGCTTGCCATATTTTTGGTTATTATTTACTACTTCCTTACTTTGGTGGGTCTCATTGTTGTCCAAGACTTCAATTTTTGGAATATTTCCCCTCTTGGATTTGTTCCTTGGTATTTATATCCAGGTTTTTTAGGCTTTGTAGGGCTTCTGGCGATAAGTAGTATCTCTTCTCTAGATAGCATATCATTTGGTGACTTTTTAGTTTTGACATCTGTTCTACTTATTATTTTGGGAAGGTTTATTTCTTTTATCAATCTAAACTTAATATATCTAAGTATCCATGAAGGAAGATTGTTGGGATATATTATTATGTTTATGAGTCCTTTGGCTGCTTATGCGTTAGCTCAACTCTTGGATAATCATCAAATAACCAGCTATCATGCAAGAGTTCGAGCAACTCAAATTATTGCTAGTTTCGTTATTTGCTTTTTGACTGTGTTTTACTCTTTTGGAGGATATGTGCTCTCTTTTACTTATTGGAAAAACATGATCCAAACGTACAGGATGGATGAGCTTGATTTTTCTCTTATCAACTTTGCTCGTTCTCTTAATGGATCTTTTGTCATACCACCTACTAGGACAGAATTAGTAATGACACACGTGGGATTAATGTTTCCAGATGATATTTTCAGCTATTTTCTGTTTTTGGATAGATCTCCTTCTTCTTTATTAAGCTTGTATAGAATAGGTAACATATCAAATTTATATTTGGTTTTATCAAAAAATGATTTGAATACTTTTAAAGATAGCTTTATAATATCGCATTTGCAAGAATTTTCGACGTTAGTTTATACAAATAATAAATATTATGTTTTTAAAATAAACTATTTGGGGATAAATGAAACGAGTAAAAGTTTGAACTACCAAGAATTCAGAGGATGGATGAAAAGTTTTGAAGTCAACGGATCTCTTCTTATGAATTTTACAACATCAGAACTAAAAATAAGCTTCAATAAGACTAATATTAAGGTAATATATTTTGTTAACGGAAATAAAATAGAAGAAGTAGCACAAGATCTTGAAATAGATGGTAATTGTAGTGTTTTAATATATGGCAGAATCGTTGCTGATGTGCAAGATTACTCAGCTCTAACTCTAAGAATAATTAATGTAAGTCATTTTGAAATTGATAATAATACCAAGGATTTGCTGTTTCTAAAAATCCAAACTAACAATATCACTAAGAGAATAAAAACTGATAGAATTTTATTGCATAGTTCAATGCCATTATACGTGCAAATGGGGTCTTTTTCTGATATGCTTTCGATCTCTATGAACGGTCAAGCGAAATTATATGCGCTTTATGACCGCTATCTTCTCCTTCAGAATGGTCAAGATCTTTACCTATTCGGTAAAGCACAAATGAAGCTTCTTCCTATAGGGGGGTACATATTGATAAAAAGCTTAGCTCTAAAAGCTACCGTAGAACGCATACCACCAATAATAAAGGAACCTAAATTCTCGTTGTCAATTCTTATTTCAAAAAATGCTTTCATATCGTTCTTGTTGTTGTTACCTATGCTCTTTCTACTAATGAAAATAATAAATAATAGTCCAAAAGAGAAAAGGAAAATTGTATGATCAAAGTTTTATTAATTCCTGGGCGTCTTCCCAGGGATCCTGAAAATCCTAGCCTGAGTTTTGTATTTGATGAGATTAAAGAATTGGTAAAACAAGGCGTAAGCATTGACATTATTCGTCTCGGAATGCTAGGTGAAAGCAAAATTGATAGAGTAAAAATGTATGGAATGTTGTCTGTCTTTAAAAATATTCGATCATTTAATGAAATTTATAGAGAATTTGAGAATACTAAAGATATTCTTAACCAAATTTATGGATCTATTAAATCTTTTTCAATCTTTTTCTATTCAATCGCAGCAAATAATATAGCAAAAAGAAATAATTTTGATATTATTCATTCGCACTTTGCAGATTACCAGTCTTTTGTGGGAAGTATTATTAAAAAAATTTATAGAAAACCATTAGTGATTACCGTGCATGGATATGATGTTTTAGTAGAGCCCTCTGTTAAATTTGGGCTAAGATTAAACCCACATGGCGATACCTTTGTTAGGAATAACCTTTGTTATGCCGACGCTGTAATTGCTAACAGTAGAATTTTGTATGATGAATGCGTGAAATTAGGTGTAAAAGAGGAAAAACTATACTTGATACATCAGGGTGTAGATACCGAAAGATTTAGGCCCGATTTAGATGCATCTACATTAAGAGAGAAATACAAAATAAATGGTAAATTTGTTATTCTTTCTATGAAAGCTCTAGAACCGATTTATGGAATCGAGTATCTTATCCAAGCTATTTCTTCAATTATTCATGATTATGGATACAAAGATATTGTTTTGATGCTAGGAGGTAAGGGTTCCTTAAAGCCATATTTTATTAGATTAATAAAGAAACTAGGAATAAAAGAAAACGTCATTTTCACGGGTGTAATTTCTCGAAAAATGGTTCCATACTACTATGTTGCGTCGGATGTTGTTGTTGTGCCCTCATTGATGGAGGGTTTTGGAATTGTGGGTTTAGAGGCTTTAGCTTCTGGAAAACCCGTAATAGCCTCAAGGGTAGGAGGATTCCCTGAATATATCATTGATGGAAAAAATGGTTTTCTAGTTTCACCAGCCAATACCAAAGAATTAGTTGAAAAAGTTTTATTTTTAATAGCGAATCCTAAAGAAGTCAAAAAAATGGGTCAATATGGGAGAAAGATCGTTGAGGAAAAATTCGATTTGAAGCTTAGAGCAAGCAAAATAGCTGCTATCTATAGAAGCTTATGTAGTTGAGAACAACAGGCAGAAATGATGAAAGTTGCATCAATAGTTGGTGCTCGTCCAAATTATATTAAACTAGCGGCTGTTTTTGATGTTTTTCGAGCAAACTTTGTCCATGTAACGGTAGATACTGGTCAGCATTACGATTACGAGATGAATAGGGTGTTTTTCAAGCAGCTGGGGATCCCGGAGCCGGACTACTTCCTCGGTGTGGGGAGCGGCTCTCATGGGTACCAGGTGGGCGAGATCGTCAAGCGGGTGGAGGAGGTCCTGTTGAAGGAGCGTCCCGATCTCGTGGTTGTGTACGGTGACACAAACTCGACGCTGGGCGGGGCGCTCGCGGCTGTTAAAGCCGGTTTCAGGGTCGCTCACGTGGAGGCTGGCTTGCGGTGCTTCGATATGTCGATGCCGGAGGAGGTGAACAGGAGGGTTGTGGACCACGTTTCGCACCTGCTCTTCGCGCCGACGGAGAGCGCTCGGAGGAACCTGCTGGCGGAGCGCGTGCCCGGCGCCGTCTACCT
>JAJHRM010000064.1 GCA_020832965.1 Thermofilum sp.
CTGAAAAGTGCATATTCCTTACCGGTCGCCGAAAACTTCTACGCTGAGGTACTAGAGTATGCTAATGGAAGCTGGACGAGCAGGTACCTACTTGTCAACGACCATACGCTCAGCACAAGTACCGTGGCTGAAATCTTCATCGTAAGAACCGACCCCTCCTCGGGACTCCAACCGGTAAGCGTTCTGGTGGACGGGGCACCGTACAAGCCATCCGGTAGAACCGGTGCGTTGTGGTTTTCATACATCGTTCAGCTGGACGGGAAGCCCCGCTCCCTGACTATTTCTTTCCGGAGAACCTCGCCAATACCCGCCCTCTGCGGGATAGTCGGGATACAATCGCCATCACAGCTTCTTCCCGGCGAAAATTTGACTGAGCCTCAGCTCCCAGGCTTCATGCCAGCAGGGTATAGGGTTGAGCTGCTTCTGAGCTCGTGGAGCGACGCGTACGCGTTGTTTGACAAGCCTTTCTTCGTTTTAAACGCCTCCTCAGCGAAGATCCTCGGCCAAGAACTTGTAGCCATGGACGTTATAGTACCGTTTCCAAACGTCACTGTGGGTCGAAGCTTTATAAAGGGTGGTCTCTGGTACCTCTACATTCGGCCAGGTATGGATGGCAAGGTGGCTTTCCCGCCCTACGACTTCCGGGCAGTGTACGTGAACCACCCAGGATTCAAGGGGAGGAATGACAGCTTAATCCCGGCTAGGCCCCCCCACGTTGCGTTTTATCTCACTCCGCAATTGTCAATAGCGGAAGATATTAGCCAGTACACAGTAAGAGTGGCTGTAGCGTTGCCAGAGACCATCTGCAACATCAAAGATTACACGTATCGAATAGTACCCCCTCAGGGCAGCTACGTTAGTGAGGGGGCCGTCCTCCTCGGAGAAAACACGACGCTGACCATCAGATTCTTTTCTGGAGGCATATCCATAGGGGACCTAGTCGTGTACACCCCACCCCCAAACCTCCTCGTGCAGCCGCCAATCTACACCCTGAGAGTGAAATTCACAGACTCCCAGGGCAACCCTGTCAACAACACCGCCTTCATAGTCTATTCGAGGGGGGTGCCCGTGTATAGGGGCTTCACGAGTACCGGGTACGCTGAGGTGTGCCCGCTACCTAGTGGAAGCTACGACGTAGTAGCCTACATAGGCTCAACGGCCATAGGCAGGGGTAGAGTTAGCGTTTCCGGCGACACCAGCATGGCTCTGCAGACAAACACCACTACGGTGAGGTTTCAACTCGTCCGCCAAGGTACTGGTGAGGTTTTAACCACGTATACAGCCGTGCTGAGGGGGGCAGCGGTGATGAGAGCTAACAGTTCCCGGAGCGGTGTAGCAGAGTTCCACGGTGTGCCTCCAGGCAGCTACAGGCTTGAAGTCTACTGGAATGGCACGCTGCTGGCCTCCTACGATGTAGCCATAGACTACTCGACCGCCGATAGGGTCCTCGCAGTGCAGGCCTACAAGCTACAGCTGCTCGTAAGGAACCTGCTGGATCAGCCTGCCAAAGGCATACAAGTGGTCCTAGTGGGAAGGGGTCTTTCGAAAACGGGGGTGACCGATGAGATGGGCAGAGTAGACTTCGGCTACGTTCCAGCCGGGAACTACACATTAATTGTTGAGCAAGCTGCCCCCCAGAGACTGGAAGTAACCCAGGATACCTTCAGAGTCGTCCAGATCGATGAAGTGGCAAAAATCTATGGATTCCCCGTGACTGGGCGGGTTCTCACATTAATCATTGGCACCGCGTCTATCCTTGCATTAATTCTGGTGGCGTTGAAAGCGGTGAAAAGTTTTATTCGTAGGGGTAAAGGCGTGGTAGAGGTGTAATCACCACGGAAGCCTTGAAAACCTGGGAGAGAAGCTGGAAAAGCGAGGTACTGGACTACATAAAGCTTGGAAAGATGTACGAGCCTAAGCCGGAAGACTTCGTGCTGCTGCTAGCGTACCTCGACGGGAAGTCTCCAATATACGGTGATGAAGTCCTCCACTTCATAGTGGCGATCTACCCCTATGTCGAGGTGAGTCTCTCCCCCTCGTTCTTCCTACCCTTCTCGGCGGAGGTGGAGAGGACGCTTAAGAACCTCTTGGACAGAAAGCTTGTCGCAAGGACTAAGCAACTATACAGAGGCTCGGAGAGAAACATCATTAAAATCACTGAGGAGGGTGTTGACGACGCGAGGAGGCTGCTCAAGCTCTTCAGCGACAACTGGCTCCTCCTGAGAAAAACCGTTGTGCGGCCGGGCCTTGAAGTCGTAAATGAGCTGGAAGCACTAAAGAAAACGTATAATGGGAAAAGCGTATCCGAGCTGATGAGGGTTCTTGCCACAAAAATCGGCACCGAGGGCGCACAGTTCATTTCACACCTAGCAACGGGCAGTGATTGTGGGTGGGTGAGCTACGTGTACTATTTGGCCCGGCAAATCTCCAGCGAGCATGCTCGCACCCCCATTTCATCCTGGTTGTAGGGGCGACTCACTGCATCCCGTGTCTGCTCTGGGGTCATTGTCTCATTCATCTATCTTCGGTCCCCGTGCGTTGGAGCCTTAAAAAATATGCCGCGCCGTGGCTCCTCCTCCGGGGAA
Organism: Thermofilum sp.; assembly: GCA_020832965.1. The sequence goes on from JAJHRM010000064.1 coordinate 2,586, forward strand.
CGAGCCATGCCATTACGCAATGATGCTTGGGCGTTTTTGCCAGCCATTCTCGCGTTAAGGCGAACCCGCACTGCAAGCATCAATAGGTCGTCTAACCCCTACCATCCCCGCGAAGTAGCTGTGGACCATGTTGCAATGCACCTCTTGCGGCTTAGCGGAGATAGAACCCGGCTATGAAACATCTGGAGGGAAAAGCACAATATCAACCTGTTTTAAAAGTGATGGGCACCTGATATGGGGGTCACGCAGGGAGATGTGGATATCTTGGGTGCTGGACCAGCTGGCCTGCAAGTGGCGAGGTTTCTTTTACGGCGATGCAGTTCTGACGTATACCTCTACGAGGAGCATGGGAAGATCGGTCGCCCTATACACTGCACGGGGCTAGTTAGCCTGGAGGGTTTAAGAAAAGCGATTGGCGTAACTGGTAAAGATTTGATCATCAATGCCTTCAGGGGGGCATTCTTCTTTTCCCCCTCTCATCTAAAATTGCTGGTTGAGCGGCCCACGACTGTTGCTGTGCTAGTTGATAGGGAGAGGCTCGAAGAATACCTTTACGAGGAGGTACTATCCTTAGGTGCTCGTGTAGCACTTGGACGCAGGGTGGATTTTACAGATTTCTGCTCGATTGTTAAACGTAAGAATAGCTTTGGGGTAGTTGCGGGCGGAGTCAGGTACCTCGATGACGCTAAGAAAATTTTTCTCTTGCCAGCCCTCCAATATGATATAAAGGTTGAGGATGCCGTGGGCATTCATGACCACGTCTTCATATTTCTTGGGGAGAAGTTCTCCCACGGCCTCTTCGCATGGGCAATCCCCATGGGCGACGATACCTACAAGGTAGGCGTTGCCAGTAGGGGGAAAACGCTCCTCAGAATGAAGTACCTCCTCAAGGCGCTCAGCGAAGTGGGGATAGTTCCGCAACGAATCGTCAGGGTGTATGGAGGTTTAGTTTACACTGGTGGGCTAGTAGAAAGAGTGGTACGCGGTGGTCTGCTTTACATAGGTGATGCCGCTGGCCAGACAAAGCCCACCACGGGGGGAGGACTAGCTTATCTTTCCCTTGCGGCTAGAATCCTTAGCAGTGCGATCAGCAATGGTAAGCCGTATTCCTACGAGAAGAAAGTAAAGGGGGTTCTGGGGCCTGAAATAAAGCTGCAATTTGCTCTGAGAAAAATGCTGAATAGCATGAGTGACTCCGAGCTTGACGACGTTTTCAGGGGTATTAAGGAGATGGGAGGCGAAGAACTAGCAAGTAGAGAGGGCTCCATGGATCAGCAGGCACCATTAATCAGAAAAATAAGTGTTAAGTATTTACTGGGCAGGCCGAGCTTCGCTCTCAAACTTTTATTCAAATACTTCCTCGGCTAGACACATAATCGTAGCCCATCTTTAGAGCATTCATATTGACCTCCAGTGTTTTACCCTTGAATCGCTCACTTAGAACGCTAGACACTTCCTCGAGCGACAAGTCAACGGTTTTGGAGCCTATGAGGGCGCCCAGCATGACTATGTTGGACGATATCGGGGATCCCGCCTTCACAGCTAACTCGTTAGCATTGAGGAGTATTGTTTTTAGGCCGAGGCTTTTGAGAGCTTTCTTTAAATCTTCTCGATTCACGGGTTTACTTGCAGGTGGAGGGAGGAAGAAGTCGTTTACTATCAAGACCCCTGAAGGTGATAGTAGAGGCACCCTTCTAAGGGTTTCTATGATTTCCAAGCCCACCAGCACGTCCGCCTCCCCCTCGGTGACTATTGGTGAAAGTACGCCCCTGCCGTACTTTACGAAGACGACAACGGACCCTCCTCTCTGGCTTAAGCCATGCACTTCGCCGCCTCTCACGTTGTAACCCTTCCTCACTAGTGCTTGCCCAAGTATAGTCGCAAGCGTTATTTGCCCCTGCCCACCTACTCCAGCTATAGCTAAAGCCCTCTTTACACCCATAATCTCACCCCGTAACGCTCTTCACGGGACGTATCGCTTTTGCTGGGCAGATTGAGACGCACACTCCGCAGCCCACGCATACGTCCGGCAGGATCAATATCCTGTCTCCCTCCCGCACTATCGCTGGGCAAGAGAACTTATCCACGCATACTCCACACTTTATACACTTCTCCTGGTCAATGAAGTAGGGGACAATTTCCTCCCCCCGAGACCTCTTTCTCCTCAGCTCTATTAGGGCGCAGGGCCTCCTGGAAATAACGACAGCTGGCCTCTTATTCTCCCTCACGTACCTTATCGCCCTCTCAGCAACGTCCCTCACCTCATTGATGTTGTACGCGTCCACGACCTCGACAAATCCCACTCCCGCGGCTCTTGCTAGATCCTCGATTTTTACGACCTGCCTAGGCTCTCCTGCCGGACCGTAGCCGCTGCCTGGGTGCGGCTGGTGCCCCGTCATTGCAGTTATCCCGTTATCCATCACTACCACGAGTAGTGGGATGTTGTTGTAGACAGCGTTTATCAGCCCAGGTATCCCTGCGTGGTAGAAGGTTGAGTCACCTATAAAAGCCACCACGGGGTCCTGGCTGAACTTGGCAATACCCGACCCTATACCCAAGGAAGCGCCCATACACCACATAACGTCTGCTGTGTTGAAGGGCGGGTAGAAGCCTAGGGAGTAGCAGCCGATGTCGTTGGTATAGACGGGCTTGATCCTCGAACGGGCAACCGCTAGTTTAACAGCGTAGTAGGTTGCCCTGTGGGGGCACCCCGCGCAGAGTACCGGTGGTCTAGCGGGTAGCTCTAGGCTGATCCTTACCGGTGTCGGCGGGGAATAGGGTACTCCGGCGATCTTGCTTATTGCTGAAGCGACTATTGGAGTGCTTAGCTCGCGGACACGCGGTATGAGGTTTTTCCCGAAGATCTGCGCCTTCAAGCCCTCCTCGTAGGCAATCACCTTGAGCCTGTCCTCAACGACGGGTTCCAGCTCCTCAACTACTAGAACCCTCTCGAAGTTCAAGGCTTGGATGGCGAGCTTTCTGGGCAGCGGGAAGGTTGATGAAAGCTTAAATATCGTTGGGTTAATGTTGAGCCTCTCCAAAGCCTCCTTCACATAAGCGTAGCTGGCCCCTGAAGCCACTATTGCCAGCTCCTTAGACCCCTCCTCAACCCAATTATACTTAAAGCTTGACAGGTCCTCCTCAAGCCTCCTCACCCTGTCGAGAGCTTTTTGATGGCTAACCAGGTCGTATGGCGGTAGGCAGCACCACCTCTCGGGGTCCCTGTGGAAAGCAGGTTTCCTCTCAAGTTTCACCAGCCCCCCCAGCTTCACCTCGCCACGGCTATGAGCCAGCCTAGTGGTCGTCCTCAAGAATACAGCTGTTTCGTATTTTTCAGATAAGTCGAAGAGGTCGCGTGTCATGTCCTTCGCCTCCTGGGGCGAAGCTGGCTCGAACACCGGTATGTATGAATGGATGCCATAAATCCTGTTGTCCTGCTCGTTTTGACTGCTATGAGCACTGGGGTCGTCCGCAGTCACTATCACAAGCCCACCCAGAGCACCCGCATAGCCCAAGCTCATCAGGGAGTCTGAGGCAACATTAACACCCACGTGCTTCATAGCGGTCAATGCTCTTAGCCCCATCATCGAGCCACCTATGGCCACCTCCAGCGCCACTTTCTCGTTTACACTCCACTCCACATAAACGCCGTAGCGCTCCCCCACCTCAGCCAGCGTCTCAACGATCTCCGTCGACGGCGTCCCAGGGTAGGCTGTAGCGATTGAGATGCCTGCCTCGAGAGCCCCCCTGGCTATGGCCTCGTTCCCAAGTAGAAGCTTAACTTCGCCCGGGGACCCTTCAATAGTGCTTTTCGGCACAATGTTTTAATCTCCGTGGTTTATTAAACTTAATGTGAGAATCTCACTTACGTATACGTACATACACGCAGAAAAACTTTCAGAATACGCAGGCGCCCAATTAAACGTTAATATTCAGATCACTTTCCCAGCCTCAACGATCATCAGTGGCGAGGAATTGGTAGCGGAGTTTTTAGCAAACGTTTCGAGCGTGCCAGCCTTCTTCAATGTCTCTTTAAGGGGTAGGGTCGTGATCTCCGCACCCTCGAGGGAACTGCAGGAACTGCAAGATAAGCTTAGGAGTGGGAAGTCGGACCCCCAGCTTCTCCAAATGCTGACTTCAAACGTATTCTTCGAGACAATGCTCCTGCTCAGGGAGCTGGGCATCCCGCCATCCATCCCTGTACCACAACCACCCCAGCCGAGACCAGAGGATTCCGCAAAGTACCACGTGTAGACAGAGCTTAACGGGTAGGAGGCGTACCCAGTGACGATCCCCAGTGTTCGCGTAGAGGTCTACTACGGCGACGACGCCAAGTGCCCTGAAGACTCATTTAGAGTGGTGAGGACCTGCAGTGAGCGCCCAGGCGTCGCATCACCCGAGTATCTGCTCTCCTTCGCTCTCTACAAAGACCGCTTCACCTCGCTACCCAGCGAGATCTCCCTTCTACTGAAGACTGCAGAGGGGCCGAACACCGTGGTTAAGGCGGCAGGCGTCTCCCCGACAAACTGGGAGGGTCTCCTCTACCTCGCCACGTACACTGATGACGGTGCCCAGGAAACTAGTTGTGCATGTCTCTTACCATTTGCGCCAAACGTCTCAACGCTTGCCGGCCTAGGGAAAGAGAAGGTTTGCATAGATGCAGAGAACCTGGACCCAGAGTTTATCTACGTTCTCCTCCACACGCTTATAGCCACTGGCACGCGCGAAGTCATCCTCCTGAATCCACCCTACTTCGAGTTATGGGGCAGGTTGAGGCTGAGCGGGATCCGCGGATACAGGATAGCTGTCGCGGAAAAGCTTCCTAGGGCTGTGAGGATACCTGTCCTTGCAAGTGTTAAAGCAGAGCTGGAGGCTAACGAGATCCACCAGGCAGCCTGGCAGGATTTTAGGCTCCCCCAGCCGAGGGAAACTCCCAACTTCCTAGGCGCTGTTTTCCACGGGGAGGAAGCTGCTATTAATGAGATCCTGCAGGAGCTCGAGTCCACAGGACACGTTATGAGCTATCGAAGTTTCCTGGATGTAGCTAGGGAAATGCTTCCCCAGAAAGCTGTGGTCATCGCGAGGAATCTCCACCTCTACGGCTACGTGCAGATTCGCCAAGGGCAAGTAGAGCTTACGCGAAAAGGCTTGTTTGCCCTAACACTTCACGAATAGGTGAACAAAACCCTCAAATAGATGCTCGGGTCGTTTCCCGCGATGGACATAGCCATCATCAACGCCACTCTCCCCTGGCTGGAAGACGCAGACTCACTGCTCTTCTCATATAGGGAGGGAGTAACCGTTGCTGGTAGTACAAACAGAGTGCTGAGTAGGAAGCCTAGCAAACTCATTGATGCGGAGGGAAAACTTGTCGTGCCGGGATTAGCCGATGCCCACATGCACCTCTACTCCACTGCTGTGAGCCTTGGCAGGCTGGACTTACGGGGAGTGACGTCGATGGAGGAGTTGAAGCTCAAGGTGAAGGAGGCTGTTTCCAAGGCTCCTCCAGGCTCTTGGGTCATTGGCAGGGGCTGGGACCAGGAAAAGCTGCGGGAGAAGAGGTTCCCGACGCGCTTTGACATAGATGATGTTTCAGGCGACACCCCTGTGGTCCTTGTCAGGGTATGCGGGCATGCGGCCGTCCTCAACACTAAAGCCCTGGAAAAACTGGGATACTTGTCCTGCGCAGAGGTATTGCCTGGCAACTTGTTCCAGAGGGTAGACGGCAAGCTCAGCGGCGTTATATTCGAGGAAGCTGTTGAGGAAGCTCTTTCCAGGATACCGCCTCCCCCTCAAGGACTTATCAAAGAGTGGATGATGAAGGTGCTAGGAGAGTACTCCTCACTAGGGGTGACAGTACTTCATTCCATGTCTGTCGACCTCGAGGAGCTCAGACTTGTGAGTCAAGTTCTCGTTGGAGAGGGGGCGCCGCCGATAGAGTACTACGCGTACGTTGATCCATCCCATTTAGAGGAGGCTTTACGCAATTACAGAAGCCTGGTTAGGGGTGTGAAGATCTTCGCGGATGGAAGCTTCGGCGCTAGGACGGCAGCCCTCCGGGAGAGATACAGCGATGCTGAGACCCAAGGAATTCTCAGGCTCAGAAGTGAGGAAATACGCTCTATTGCCTTATCTGCCTACTCAAGAGGACTGCAGACGGCTGTTCATGCCATAGGGGACCTGGCGGTGCTTGAAGCATTAAGGGCAGCGGAGAGGCTTCCAGGCAATGCGATTAGAATAGAGCACGCCTCACTGGTTCCCCCAGACATCATCAAGCTGATTTCAAAGCTAAAGCCTGAGATCTCCGTCCAGCCTCACTTCATCCTAAGCGATACCTGGGTGGAGGACAGACTAGGACCCCGGGCGAGATGGGTATACGCCTTTAAGTCCCTAATAGAAAGCGGCGCCACTCTCTACGGGTCCTCTGATTCTCCTGTTGAGCCACTTAACCCGTGGATGGGAATATACGCGTCCATGAACAGAGGATGCCCTGAAAGATTAGCCATCTGCAAGTACTCTACAGGTGAAAAGCTAAGTCTTCGAGAGGCACTAAGAATATATTACCAGGCTCCTAAAAGAACACCCTCGCTAGCCATCCTGAACACCACGAGAATTCCAAGCACTAAAGAGGATTTTGAGTCCATCAGAGCGCACTCGATAATATCCAGCGGAAAAATCTACATCTTGAACGCGCTAAACGCTGAACTAGGCTCTAGCGAGCGCGCGGGACCGAGGAGGGGATGAGGCAGCAATGCCGACACCACGGTTCCAGAGCACCCCGAGGCAATGCTGGGAGCGCAGTGAGGCCGCCGCACGAGGCGGAGATGGGGTGCGCGCTAGAGAACAGTAACCCCGACCAGCCCCCAGCATTGCTTTGACGCCGCAGGAGGGGTCCCCAGCTCTCCCTTCTTCAGCGCGCCTAGGATAAAGATAAAAAGGCCATGCTTTATTCTTTCTTTGGAGCCACCTTTATGAAGCTGAGCAAACTCTTTGGGAAGGGCTTTACTGAGCCCTTGCTAAAAACCTTGGAGGCATACTACGTTAAAGCCGGCTTTGCAACCCCCTTCCCATTCTACTTAAAATACATGGGAAAAGTCTTACTTGCAACCATGGTCTTTTCATTCCTTGGTGGCCTTTTCCTCCACTGTGTCATCCTCAAGTATGCTCTTCCAAGGGCAATACCAGCCTCAATTATCCTATCCCTTATTTTCTGCCTGATCAGCCTTTTCCTCCTCCTTTACCTCCCCCTCTACAAGAATTACTCTAGGCGCATAGACATGGAGAAGGATCTACCATTCACAGCCTCCTACATGACCGCGCTCTCGTCTTCAGGAATGAGCCTTGAACGGTTGCTGGAAAGGGAGGGGCTTTACGAAACAAACGCCCAGATAAAGAGGGAGATCCTGCTCATACTGAGGGATATAAAGGTCTACGGCTTAGATACCCTAACAGCGCTTTCACGAGCAGCTCTGCGCTCCCCAAGCAGGCTCCTCACCACGCTATGGCTGGGGCTTCGCGAAACCTACATCACGAGTGGGGATCTAAAGAGCTACTTGTCGCATTATTCCTCGGTCCTCTTAAGCGACAAAGTGCAGAAGTTGCGCAACGCCACCAACTCCATCTCAATGATCGCCGAAGTCTACACAACTGTAATGGTAGCTGGACCCTTAATGTTCGTTACGATGCTCATGGTCATGGACCTGCTGGGAGGCACAGTTTTCGGGCTCTCCCCAGGCCTCCTAGTACTCATATTAACCTTCATCGTCATCCCCTTCTCTGCCATAGGAGTGTACATAGCTGTCGACGGCATACTCTCTCGCGTGTGAGTATGGTAGCTGGCCCTCAATATGCGCTTGACATTTGTCAAGCTTTTTCCGGGCGCGGGAAACGCGGCTGAAAAATTTTTTAGCTTGCCACGGGAAGGCGTTAAACGGGAGGCGCGCCGCATTTGTTTAGCTAGCCCTAAAGCTCTCTGGGCAAAAACGGTTTTGTCCACCGAGCTGTATCATGCCCCGCTTTATGGGGAGCCTCGTGTGCTTCCAGGACGTAATTCTTTTTCGACTAATGTTGAAAGGTTTTTATAGCGATGGCGAAAATAAAAAACCCGAAGAGCCATGAGGGAGGGAAACTTTACCACTGATCCTGCAATTAGGGAAATTTTCGCTAAGATAGCTGGAGAGATAATAATGTCCGACAACCCCGGCGCAGAGATGAAGAAGTGGCGTGAAAAATTTAATTTAACGCAGGTAGAGCTCGCCTCCGTCATGGGGGTCTCCGCCTCTGTCATAAGTGATTACGAGAGTGGCAGGCGGAAGTCCCCGGGCGCTCGCTTCGTCAGGAAGTTCGTCAAGAGCCTCGTCCTGAGGGACATGGAGAGGGGCGGGATAGTTCTCAGCGGGCTACGAAGGATACTTCTAGGCTCAGACTTTCTTAGGGAAGCAGTCCTGGACATGAGGGAGTTTAGCATCCCCATCTCCGTTTCACGCTTCTGCGAGGCAATAGAGGCCGACCTCATCGTGGGGCAATCCTTCTCAGCCGCCCCCCTACTGGGGTACACGGTAGTTGACAGCATCAAGCTAGTACTCGACGTGCCCAGCTACGACTACATAAAGCTCTACGGGGCAACCACACAGAGAGCAGCGATCTTCACACGAGTGGCTTACGGCAGGAGCCCGCTAGTAGCCGTAAAATCCATGCAGGCGGGAATGGGTGGTTTAAGGCCTGCCTTGATAGTTCTACATGGAGTGAAGAAGGTTGACGAGCTAGGACTA
>JAJHRM010000065.1 GCA_020832965.1 Thermofilum sp.
TCTTTCACGCCCCTTCGCTTCGCTCCAAAGGCTTCCGGAGATTTTAGCGCGCTCCTTCAGCTCCTCCAAGCTCCCAGCTTTAAGCGCACTGCAGCGCGCAGCTCGCGAGCGAGCAGCCAAGTAGTTATCCCAGTCTTCGAGTTCTCTACAGATTGCGGCAGAGCTCTCGAAAAGCTCCTCGGCAGCATCCAAGTCATCGTTATCCATCGTGTACATTGCCAGAGCGTGCGTAAGTGTTCCCCTCACAATCTTCACTGCGAGCTTAAACCTTTCCGGCTTGAATACCCGCTCCTCCGCCCACTCTACGGCTTGCTCGCTCGGCTCCTCCCCCTCCATCCTCTCAAGCTTTTCGAGGAGCTCTACCGCTTTTTTCGCCGCTCCCCCGCCGCCGCACGGCTCCAAGCCCATTTCGAGCGCCGCTACCAGCGCGTACGCCTCAGCTATAACCTGCAGCTGCCCTTCCAGCTTCTCGAGGAGCTCGCACATCCTCCCCCTCATCAGCTTCCGTTCTTCTTTCCGGAAGTACTCTGCATGCTTTGTGAGCAGGTTGGAGTACGCAGATACAGCATATGCCAGCGGCCACGCTTTCCCCTCCAGCTCCTCCCCATACTTTTGAAGCGCTCCATCAACGGCACCAGCTATTTCGCGGGCAGCGTCTTCGTCCAGCTCGGGCAGCTCGGAGGCAAGCGACGCGAGCTTTACGTGGTAGTGGGGTGCTAGCTCGCCGAGTGGTTTAAACATCTCTAGAAGAGCGGCGACGCACTTTACCCTGGAAGCTTTTTGCACGGCAGCGGCGGCAGCTTGGAGCGCGGCTTCCGCCTCCTCAACCTTTACCTTCTCGCCGAGCCTCTTAGCCTCGGCAACAGAGAGGGCGAGGCCCAAAGCGTAAAACCTCTCGTCCAGATAAACGCTGCCTCTTTCGCGCCAGTTTTCCTTTAGCTTTTCGATTTCTTCCGCCGCTTCTTTGTGGCAATAAGCGAGGGGACGTACAAGCGTGTGCGGACTGTAAAGCGCCACCTCGAGGATTAGCAGTGGGATTACGGCGCCCACGAGCAGGTAATCATCTGCTTCGCAGGGCTCTAAAGCCTTGCTGGGCAGCACCTTGGGCTTTGAAGCTGCTACGAGCGGAGCTAAGCGCTGCCACGCGAGGGCGGAGCCAGCTACTAGTGCTAGCCTGCGCCAGCAGCTAGTCGCGTAAGCTTCGAGTGCTGCCTCAAGCCTCTTACCAACGAAATCCGGCAGCCTTTCGAGTACAGGCACCTTTTCTTCCTCGCGGAGTATCTCGCTCCAAGCCCAGTCTAGCGCTCCCGTAAGCTCCTCCAGCTCTCTGTACTCTAGGCGGCATAGCTCTTCCAGCGTCTCCTCGACGAGATCCTCGTGCCTGAGGCTAAGCCATCTCGCCAGGGGCTCCAGCTCATCCACAACCAGGCTCCCAGGCCTAACCCCTCTGAGCTGCTCAGGGCTCGGCAAGCGCCAGGCTACACCCTCCTGCACACCCCTCACCAAGTACGTCACACCCTCCGGCACAGGGCCGAAGAAGGCGTGGAGAATCAAGGGCACAGCAACCATCCTCGCCAGATCCCCACTACCCTTGAGAAGCACGCTCCACAGGTAGTGGGCGAGGAAGCGCTTCGGCTCCCCCTTAGCCTCTTCAACTACCTTCCACACATCCTCGATCCTGCAGCCTTTCTCGCGTAGCGCTAGGCCTGCATACTTCGCGACAAGCGTGTAGCCATCCTCGAACCCCGTGATAACGCCCGCAAGCTCCCCGAAGTCTCCTTTGCAGTCTGAGTAGGTTTTAACTACCTCCTCGAGGAAGAAGGGATCCCTAAGGTCTATGTGTAAAGTACGGTTTTTGAGTGCCTCCTTAAGCTGGGAGCACAGGTCCCCGTAGAGTTCGCTGGGCAGTACAGCGAGTACAAGCACACCAGCTGCACTTCCAGCCAGCTCGAGGAGCTCCCGCAGAGTCACCTCTGCAGCCTCTGCAGCCTCCCGCACCTCCCTCGCGAAAGCCCCAGGCTTGTAGTAGGCATGGAGTGGAGAGGGGTCGTAGAGCACGAGGAATCTCTTCCCCACACGCTTTACCAGGTTCTCAAGCCTCGAAGCCTCACCCACGTCGAGCTTGCTCACAGAGAGGATTGCGTCGGCCTGCCCATTCAGTAGCGCCCGCCAAGCCGTGTAGGCTGCAAGCGTGGACTTGCCGATACCCTTCGGCCCCTCAAGGACTACAAAGCCCCCCTCTAACCTCCTTACGACTTCTCCAGCCAGTTTTTCGAAGGAGCCCGCAGTTACAAGCTCCGCTTCAACCTTCCCCCTCTCCTCTTGGCTCGCGATCACCGGCCTACCCTTCTCCACTTTGAAGTTGGGGTAGAGCAAGCCTGCCTCCAGCTCGTGCGCGTAGAACAACCCTACACCGATCTCGAGGGCTTCAACCTTACTTTTCAACCTGTTCAGCTCCTCTTCGATCTCCCTGAGACGATCTTCGATCAGCTGCTTCAACCGCTCCTCAAGCTCCTTGCCCACTAGCTTCTCCAGCTCCTTCCTCAGCTCTTCCCCCGTGACGAGCTCGCCGCTCGCCATCTTCGCCAGGTTCCTCACGAAAACCTTGAAGGTGGGGGCGTCCATACCCCACTCCAGCGCCACCTGGTCCACAACGGTCTCCAGCTCCTCCCTATCCAGGTGGGGCGCCGCCTCTTTAGCCGCTGCAACCAGCTTCGCCAGCCCCTCGGCAACCTTGTTCCTCGCTTCATGCCTCGACCACCCCTCCAGAACCCTTGAAGCAAACCCTTCGGCTGGCTCAGCGGAGACCCCGCCGACCTTACCCAGGAGCTTCTGGACAGCTTCATGGAGGTTTAAGCTGGCGAGAGCCTTGAGTAGCTGCTCCACAGCTAGTGCTACAGCTACACCAAAGGGCGCAGCCGCCAGCGCGATCAGCATCTTACCTGCAGCTTCCACCAGGTATTCTCTCAACCCCAGCCTGTCGGGGCTCAGCTTCAGCACCGCTTCCTTCGCCTTCTCCAACTCGTCCAGTTCGTTCTCGCTCCGCTCCGATAAGAGCTTAGAAGAGAAACCTGAAGCTTCAACTTCGAAATCCTTCTTTAACCCCTCGTGAACCACTTTAGCGAGCTCGCGCACCTTCTCGCTGAACGCTTCAGCCGCCCCCCTGTACAACTCGGGAAGGTAGATGAGCTCGACGCGAGCTGCGAGTAGCTCCCTTTCGAGCTTGCGCTTCAGCACGATAGCGTCGTAGGAGCTCTCCGGTACAACCGCTACGAGCTCGCCCTCCCTATCCTTCAGCTTCCCAACAAGCTCCTCCAAGCTCCCGTACTCTTCAACGTACTCCTCAACCTCCTTCACCCTCTCCCTGAAGGAAAGCTTCCGCTCCAGGCTCTCCCTGTAAACGTAAGCTCTAGCGAAAACCTGCTCCCCCGGCTTCAAAAGACGCTTGAGCAGCTCAGCTCTCGAGCAGCCGCAAGGAGCTAGAACAACGATACCCTCCTCGAGCTCCTTTAACCGCTTCACAACCCCATTGAAAGCGCTGCTAATTAACCGATCGTACGCGCTTGCGGCGCGCGCATCCCTCAACTTGGGAGATCCGGTTCCCAAGCTGCTGGATGAATCTTGCACTACGCTAAGCGCGATCCACACCGCTAAATGCTTTACTGCACAACGCGCTAAAAACGCCTGCGAGAGCTGCGCCGCGCAGAGAGCTCTGCGCTCCGCTCCGCAGGAACGCGCCTTAACGCTGGCGCGCGTTGCACGCGCTAAAAGGATAATAAAATGAAAGCGCGCTACCGCTGCTCCAACGGCTTCCCGCTCTTCGCGGCGGGAGCTACGCGAGCTTCAGTATCAGCTCCTTCAACCTCTCAAGGACGTCCCCAGCGTAGATCGTCGCGCCGCAGTAGGGGCATTTTACGCTCTCCCCCCGCGCGCTATGCAAACCCCACCCTTGCTAAACAGCACCATCAGCGGAGAGTAATGTTAACGGTATTCCCGCACCCCCCTCCCGGCAGTTTTTCATTTTAACTGTAGCAGAAGCATAGGAAGCTTTAAATAGAAGCATACTTAACGATTTGAGGTAGCAAATGCAACCTAACCTTCGTACGGGATGCTGCCATCAAAAATGGGCGATTTACCTGAACTGTTTTTGCTTATGCAGTTTATCGGTTTTTATGAAGGTAGTAAGATTGAATTACTCTAAACTTTTAAGTTTCTTAATAATCTTCATTTTTTCTTCAACCCACTTTTCTATAGCCTTCCAAAAGGGATTTGAAATTTTTCAAGCTAATGCTATGCCCGAGCTAGGGCTTTCTACCGTAGTATCTTCTCTCGCAGATAAGGCAGGGGACGTCCCCGCTAAATATGGATATATCGATATAGTGCATGCCGAGATTCGCCAGATCAACTTAGATACCCTGCAGTTTGAAATGAGGGTTAAATCTCCTATCCCGCTGGACCCTGGTAACGGTGTAGTTACCTATCTCTGGTTTATCGATACAGACATGAACCCGAGAACCGGGCAGAAGCACGTCTTCGTTGGGAGCGAGTACAACGTGAGGGTAGCTTTCTATGATGGCCACTGGCAAGGCTGGGTCGATATAACCCCAGAAGGGGGCCAAAACTCGGGTGGTGGTCCGTGCCCAGTCTTCATCGACAATGATACTGTCTCAATACTAGTGAAGAGGAGCCAGATCGGCAACGCTACAAGTTTCAGCTGGGAGGCCGCAGCCTCAGACGACAGGGGAGGCTTCGATGGTGCAGACACGTACGCCGCGGTCCAGCTTCCATCCAAGGTCTCGGGCACAAGCGTAGTCTCAGATGTTCTGCTTAGCCCCTCGCAGCTAATCCTCGCTAACGGAGTTTCAGCTGGGAAGCTCGCTATTACGGTAAGGGGGCGAGACGGGGAGAAGCTCCCATTTTCCACGGCCAAGTTCTTTGCAGACCATCCTTCACTGGTCAATATTACGGCCAGCGGAGCAGTGTACGCAGTTCCGAGGAAGGCTGGGCGCTGCTGGATTACCGCAAAGGTTGACGGGATAATGAGCAGCAACCGCGTTGAAGTCACCGTTGGAAGCGTGCTTCTGCTTCCACCAATACTCCTGCTGTCCCCCGACAGCCCCACCGGGAAACTCTCGGTTGAAGCTTACGACGCATATGGAAGCAGGATTACACCGAGAACGGTAGAGTATTCTAGCAGCAGCCCTAGCGTCGCCACAGTCGATAACACTGGACTGGTAACTGCCATAAGACCGCCCAAGACATTCGGGGAAACACCAGTAATATCTGCAAAGATTGACGGCTTCACAGTGCCGAATGCTGCTATTGTCCGAGTGACGCGGGATAACCTCGGGCTGACCATGAGGGCTTTGCCGGGGAAACATGTTGTCTTCTACATCCCAGAGCAGCCTGTTCAGGGGTTTGACTACCAGAAGATCTTCAGGGACTACGACGTTGTACGGTTAACCGATATTGCCTACGAGCTTGAATCCGAGGCTACAGGGGTTGTACCCTACGGTGGAAGCACGCTGTTCTTGGTCAACGATCCTGGACATGAGGATGGTACTGTTCCATGCGGCTTGTCGGGGAACCCGATAAGGCTTGGGTCGAGCGTTGACAAACCCGCGAGCTGCATGATCAGCTGTGGTGGCACTGGTTTTCCAGCATGGTTCGTCTACTTCCACGAGATGGGCCACGATTTCACGCTGGAGGGGGTTAAACCCGCTCAGTTCTTTTTCGGAGGCGCTAGCCACACAGCCGTGTACGTCGAGGGCCTGGCTACGGCTCTAGCCATGTACGTGGCAAAGATGATCGAGGAGAGAGCTTCAATCTACAATATCTCTAGAAATATTGTGGATAACGTGGTTACATTGTGGCACTTCGGCTCGACTCCAAGCCTCAACAGGTATGTGAGCAGCGGAGCTCACTATGACAATATGGATCCAGACGTTCTGGATGAAATGATCGATGTTATATGTACGAGGTATGGTTACGATAGCCTGTCCAAGTTTTACTCTCTTTTCCTGCCGCGGGACGTGCCCTTCACGTTCACCATCGATAGCGACGCTAAGCAGGCGACAGTCTTCGTCGCTGCTTTAAGCGCTGCAACGGGGGCTGACTTGCGACCCCAGTTCAAGGAGTGGGGCTTCCCAATAGACGACGAGTTCTACGCGAAAATATGGGACGAGGTGTACCGGCTGGTGAACCAGAGAGTGCACACTTTAACAGTTAGCTTCCCAGAACCCAGCCCAGTTTTCTGGGTTAAGGTTGATAACGCCAATAGGAGCGGCTCCCAGGTAGTTTTCCGGCTTCCAGAAGGCAAGCACAATCTCTACGTACCAGCTCAAATCCAGGCTGGAGGTTTAAGGTACATCTTCGAGGGGTGGAGCGACGGCTCACCCGCAAACAACCGCACCATAGAATTGGCAGGAGACTTGAACCTCACGGCGAGGTACACTCTTCAAGTGCGAGTAACTGTCTCTACGATCAGTGGGGAGGCAACGCTGTCCGGCTGGTACGAAGCTGGCAGAAATCTGACCGTCACGGTTCAGGAAACGATCCTCGACTATGGAAATGGGACAAGGAGGGTTTTCAAAGGCTGGTACGAGAACGGCTCCCTCTTGACTAGCGAGCCGCGGCTCTCAATCGTAGCTGACAAGCCTAGGATAGTAGTTGCAAGCTGGGAAACCGAGTACGAGGTGAAGGTGCTGAGCGACAAGGGGGAAGCGAGCGGGACAGGCTGGTACAAAGCCGGTACGCGCGCGACTGCCACAGTATCGCCCACCCGCATATCGAGAGACCCATTCACCGACTACGTTTTCGAAGGCTGGAAGATCGACAGCGAAATAGTCTCAAGCTCGCCGTGCTACACTTTCGAAGTAAAAACTCCGACTACCCTAATCGCTAGCTGGAAAACCGAGCCAAACCTAGCCAATATAGGCATAGTCACAGCGGCGCTCCTAGCAACGGTTCTGGTTCCCATAGCGAGAAGGCGCGCGCGTAGCTAAAAATAGATGGAGGCGCGCATACATTTCCTGCCATAGTGCGGTACTGGCATCTTGGAGTAGCGCGCGCTAGCCGCAAGCGGCGGAAGAACAGCCGCCTTATGGTTCTCACGCCCCTCTCTCGGTAAACCCATCCTAAAAAGGATGCCCTCCACGCTATAAAAGGCTTCTCCTTTTATAGCCTTAGCGCGCTACACTTGAACCTTACGGCGAAGCGCTCTCTCTAAGCCTTAGTAGCTGTTTCTACAGGCGATGGGGGAAACGGTCTTCCCAGCCTGGTAAGAGACTGGCAGAAATCTGGCTGCCACGCGCAGTCTTCTGCAAGACTTAAATATGACCCTTCTTCCAATCACGTAAGCTATGGCATATCGAAGTTGTTGGAAATTGATGGTCTATTACTCTTGCATCTGCCGGTTTGCTGGGGGGATGTTGCTATGACCGCTCACAGCGTTTTCGATTATAGATGCCCTTCCTGCGGGTTGGCGTATGCACCTTTTAAAAAGGGAGTAAAGTGCCCTAAGTGCGGCTACGAGCCCCAGGAAACACACGACATGATTTCCGAAGCGATAGACGCGTGGTTCTACCATGTTTTTATCTATGGGCGTGGAACCCCGCCAGCCTACGCTATACTTAGCTTGGGCGACCACTACATACTTCTCTCTTGCATCTTCCTCGACTACTACGTGTACGAGCTAGCAAAGGGGAAGGTTGACAAGGAGCATTTTATCGAAAGGTTCTTGGCGAAAGCGAATTTCGAAGGCTGCGAATACCTGGTAGACCACTACCGAGAGTACTTCAGCGACCTCCTCGAGCGTTTTGAAGCCCTTACAAAAGGCGACAAGCGAATGCTCGACCTTGCAAAGCGTGTCGCAAAATGCGTTGAGAGAACTAGCGGCGAAGATGTAGACTCGTAGGAAACCTCAGCTGGAAAACACGCGAAGTAGCGCGCACGGTCTAGCAGAGAGCCCCAAGCCGCCTATAGGCAAACATCTACAAGCACGCGTTACTTATGATAAACACGTGGATGTTGATGAATCTTTGATTGCGAGCTAGCTGTAGAGAAAGAAAAAACTCTCGTATGATTGCTCTAATACCTGGTATTACGATTCAGGTGGTGTGTTTACCGCAGTAGGCGCGCGCTATGCTGTTCTGCAAAGGTGAGGCTGCATAAAGCTTATCTAGATCGATCTTGGCTGGTAGCTTATGGGTTTGGATGATGAGCTCTTTTTCGCTGTTCAGATATGCGATATTGATAGAGTTCGCGAGCTTTTAATGATGGGTGCGGACCCGAACGTGAAGCAGGGTAGTTTGAGCGCTTTGCACATGGTCGCTATGGCTGACGAGTCTATCTGCGCTGGGATTCTTGAGCTGCTTTTAGAGTACGGTGCAAACCCGAACGTGAGGGACTCGGTCGGCGCAACACCGCTGCACGATGCGGTTCTCAGCGGTAAAATTAACGCTGTCAAAAAGCTGTTAGAGCACGGCGCAGACGTGAACGTGAGGACGACTGGAGCCATAGTTGTCATGGAGGACTATGCCGGCATCTTTACAGAGTCTACCTACAGCGGTGTCACACCACTCCACCTCGCAGCATACAAGGGTTACGCCGAAATCGCTAAAATACTCCTCGAGCGGGGCGCAGACCCAAACATAAGGGACGATGACGGGTTAACACCCCTAGAAATCGCCAAAATAAGAAACGACAGAAAAACAGCAAAAATAATCGAAGAATGCAGCAAGCAACGGTAAAAGTTGAGTACCGGTAAGCATGGACAGAAAATCTTCTGCTCTTCAAGGCATGTCGCGGTTGCTTCCTCGATGATATCTTCGTGTAGAAGCCATACACGTCCCCGCTAAACTGTGCAGTCATTTTCATAGAGGAGCCAGTCTCCAAGCACGCGCTGTAGCTAGTTCTCCTGGTATTAGGCCTTCATCGCCCCTGATGTTTGGGTCTGCGCCGAGCCTGAGGAGAGTGGTGACAGCTTTCTCCCTGCCACTCGTAGCGGCGAGGGCGCGCGCTTAGCAAAAGACTTAAAAAGAAGGTTCCTCCATATAATTATATAATTAGGGAAGTGAGCATGGAAAAACTAAGCGCGCGCCGCGCTACCGCTATATTATCTCGAACTCTAAGGGCACTTTCCTCGGCTTCGGCCCCTCAGGCGTGAACACGATGCCCCACGCGTCTATCTCCGGCCTGCCTATGATCAGGTCCACGCCCTTTCTCAGGTTCTCGGCGACCTCGAACACCGCCCCGCCGGGAACCCTAACCCCCTGAAACTCGACATCCACCATGCACCTCCCCACGATCCTCAGCCTTCCCTCCTCGTCGGCCGTCCTAATCTCGTAGGGCTCCCTCAGGGGTATGAGCGCCCCGAGCCTCTCCGCTAGCCCCTTGGAAACAACGCTTTTGCTCGCGCCGGTATCCACCAGGGCCTCAACTTCGATCGTCTTGCCACCGCAGCTCAGCTTAACGCGAGCAGTAGCCTGATCAAGCTTCAAGGGGGTCCCCGTATACGAAAGCGTGCGTCGTTTTTTAACCCTATGGGGCGCTCGAGAATCAAGGCGAGCTTCTACCGACTAGCGCGCTTTGCCCAGCTAGCTTTGGCGGCGTGGAAGGGCTAGAAGAAAGTTTTTCTATTGAGCAAGCACTTTTCTGCGTGGCTAGAAGGCTGCGTATCCTGCTGGTGGTCGCCGCTCTTTGCTCGTTCCTAAGCCCCCTTGCTCTCCTAGAGCGTGAGAGGGAGGCCGAGCTCAGGGGTGTGGGCAAGGACGTCGTGAGGGGCGTGGTCGAGGCCGTGGACGGCGACTTAGCCACGATCCGTTGCTCTCCCCCCTCTTCGAGGAGGGGGACAGCGTCGCGCGGGTCGACGGCGGCAGGGCAAGGGGTTTGGGCGTCGTGATCGAGGGGGGAGAGCGTGCGCTCGTCAAGCTCTTCGACGAAGAGGCAGTGAGGGAGGGCGAAAAACTCCTGCTGCGCGAAGCGGAGCAGCTATCGCCTACGACCTCCAGCTCAGCCTAATCGAAACCTACCTTGGCGGGATGCTAGCCGAGGTGGAGGATAGGCTTTTCCGCGCGCGCTGAATTCATAGGTATTTGTTAACGGAAATTACGTACGGCGTCCCTAGATGGGAATGTACTGCTAGCGATATGTAGTTGCCAAGTTTCAAGTGTCTAATGGCTGCATCTATATTGTACCTCATGGAGGCTACGTAGTGTATCTTTGTGCCTCTCAGCGGCTCCGGGTGGACGCCCGCGGTGGGTCCCGTCAGGACGTTAAGCCCCTGGGATCTCTCCAGAATGCGGTCTATGGTGAAGTTGAGGAGAGTCATCCCCGTGATTATCAACGTCCCGCACTTGGGCAACAGGAGCTCCTCCTCCACGTCAGAAAACGACCCGTGTCTCAGCTCCTGCGACCTCTCAAAAACCCACACAGTCCTCCCCTCGCGCCGAAACCTCTCAGCGAGAGGACGCATGTTCCCGACAAGACATATCGGCTCCCTCCCCACGGGCACCCCGCCGCTGGGCACCACGTCGCCCAAGAAATACTGCGAAACAGCGTTAGCCATAGCCAGCCCAAGCACCCTATTCAACGGGTTCAAATCCAGCAACATCTCCGCAACCTCCTCCAGCCTCGGCTCCCTGACTTCGCCGCCCATATCGTGAAGATCCTCCCGCGGAATGTGGGCGAAACCCATAGCCCTCCCACGCGGCCCCCCCACAACGACGTAACCGCCGGACAAGCAGAGGCAGTAATCAACAATCCTCAGCCCACTCACCCGTTGGGCAGCCCACTCACCAATTCGCTTAACAAGCACACCGCTCTAGGAAAGCAACATACTAATTTTTTACTTCCATAACGCGCTGGCGCAGGATTGAAGCAGACCAACACCCAGGACGCAACCCCCTGCGGAAACCCAAGTACTCGTAAATGTCCCAAGCCAGTTGGTTGTGGCGTGCTACTCCGTCACATGTTCACGCGCCGGTTACAGGTCTTGCAGCTGGGCGTGAAAACTTAAGTATTCTCGGGGAAAAAAGAACCATATGGTGAAGGAGAAATCCGGGGAAAATCATGCCCCCAGTAAAGACCTGCCACAAATTCAGCACGTCTACGACGGAGAATCTCTCGCGCTGAGTTTAGAGCGCCTTCACGCAACAAGTAGAAATACGGCTTCAGAGCCTAGTGGGCAGAGTCTGCTCATGGGGGAGGAGTTCGAGGGGGTGGTGGAGCTCCCTCAGAACTTGTGGGAGGCGCTTAAAACCAACCTCTCCGGAGAATTTGGAGAGCTTTTTGTGCTCATTTGGCTAGCACAGCGGAAAATACCAGAGGGCGAGGTATGGGGCCTGAG
>JAJHRM010000066.1 GCA_020832965.1 Thermofilum sp.
AAACCTTGCGCGCTCGTGGTGAAAGCGCAGGCACTAAACCACACTAGCCAGACCGTAGTCGTGTGGGACTACCTCAGCTCTTTGGACCCCCTCGGCGTACTCGCCGGCATGCTTCTTGAGAGGTGGTCCCCAGAGAGCGGCGTGCCCCTGAGCTACGTGGAGCTTGTCCTGGAGAACGAGCTACTCGTCTATGCATGCATAATAGCAGCAGCGATACTTATCTGGATGCGTAGGCGCAAAGGTCGAAGCCCGGGCTAGCGCGCGCCACGAAAAACGCTAGAAATAATGCAGGAAGTACTCCTAAGAGAAATAGTCATAGACACGCAAACTAATCGGTGGATAAGAGTCCATGAATGTGTCAGCTGCCTCAGGGGCTCAGCGGCCACTTCTCCAGCTGCCTCATCTTCGGCTCTACAAAGACGACCTTGAACACTAGAGCCCCGATCCTCAGCTTGGCCGCGTAGTCGAGGAGCTCCCTCTCCTTAGAAACCATGTACTCCTTCTCCATCAGCTCTGCTATCTCCTCCAGTTCCCTAATATCCTCCATAGTATACGTGTCCGGGTCCCTGCTTAGTATCTCCCTGAGCCTATTCTCAACCTCCTTAGTATAATACTTCGACCTACCGCTGGGAACCAGTCCCTTAAGAGCAGCCGCAAGCATCATAGCCTCGGTCTTGCTCACCACACCCTTAGACTCTAGAACCTTCAAAAGTAGTTCATTGAACCCGTAAATACCCTTCTCAAGCCTATCAAGCCTCATCTCTATGCCATCAATTCTCATCTCTATCCTCTGAAACCTAGCATCAATCTTTCCAAACTGCCTCGCGAGCCAATAGCCTAGGCTAGCCGAAGAAGAGACTACGGACAGCAAAATAACAAAAGTACTGATCGCCTCGTCCACGTCACCAAGCACCTAACAAACATACATTCTGGAGCTTATAAGCTTTCACCACTGCATGCGCCATCGCGTTGCCCAGCCATTAGTGCGGGGGTCATGGTTTCACTCCTGAGTGTGCACTAAAGCGCGCGTGCTAGGTTGCAAAAGGTATATGTCTTGGGACTTTTCACAACTACGTTCAGAGCGGTGACGTGAATGCGTCGTGAGCCCAGAGTCGTTGGGGACACCTTGCTCGCGGCTGGTAGGAGGGTTAAGCTTTTTAGGAGGGTTATAGAGGTTGGCGGCGAGACGTTTGAAAAGGACCTCGTGACCTTTGGTAGAAGCGTTGTCATCGTCCCCGTTCTTGGAGATGGAAGGGTTGTTTTCGTCCGCCAGTGGCGTGCGCCCATTGCTAGGTGGATCATCGAGTTGCCCGCTGGGAGGGTTGAGCGGGGGGAAGACGTGATCGCTGCTGCTGGAAGGGAGCTACTGGAGGAGACCGGCTACACCGCAGGGTCCTTGCGCCTGATCGGCGCTTTCTACGTTTCTCCGGGTTACAGCGACGAAGTCATGAGCGTGGTGGTTGCTGAGGGGCTTAAGAGGGGGAGCTCCAGGCCTGAGGAGGGGGAGATACTCTCGACCGTTGTCATGAGCCCCCAGGAGTACTTGGGGATGGCTGGCGGGGAGGTTTTGGACTTGAAGACCGTTGCTGGTTTACTCCTCTACTTACTGGGGAGGTGAGGTGATTGGGGCTTAAGGCTTCGGGTCTCCTGTTCTACACCGAGAGGATTTACAGCACTCTCGTAGGCTTCCTATTCGTGCTCCTGGTCACCAGGAACCTCTCACCGGTAGAGTTTGGGTCTTGGAGCGTCATCTCCTCCATTCTCACGTATGCATGCCTGGCCACCTTCACGAACTACTGGGTAACCAGGCTGAGGGCTAGGGGGGTAGTAGAGGCAACTACGAGCGGGCTCATGCTCTCAGTAATCTTTGCTGGGGTGGCGTCCTTGGCGCTCCTTTTCCTCAAGCCCCTGCTTTCGAGGGAGCTTCACGTCCCCGAATCCGCGCTTTTCATAGCGCTCTTCTACGTGCCAGCTATATACATCAACTCCACCGTCTATGCGAGCCTATACGCGCTCAGCCCCTCGAGGGCTGCGGTCTCGGAGTTCGTATTCGAGACGGGGAAGATGCTCGCAGCAGTTCTCCTCTGGCTCACGTGGAGCATTACGCTTGAAACAGCACTGCTAGCTGTCTTGGCTGGGCACGCCTCACAAGCGCTCTACCTCCTCGCTTCAGCAAGGAAAGACTTCGCGAGCAGGCCCAGCAGAAGCGTAGTTAGGAAGGTGGCTTCACTCTCGGTCTTCAACCTGGCCACGCAGCCAGCCTCGCTAGTGGCAGGGCTCGACGTACCTCTCATCTCGTTGCTAACCGGAAACCTCGCCGTGGCATACTACACAGTTGTGAACACCTTCTCCGGCCTCGTAGGCTACTCATACGTCCTTGCCCGCGGTCTCTACCCATCCATGCTTCGGACGGACGATAGTGGCGTTCATAGGAGGAGTGTCGAGGAGTCGCTGAGGCTACTACTCCTCTTAGGCGTGCCGATGCTCGCGGGCACGGTTTTCGTTGCGCCCAACCTCCTCTACCTCTTTAGGCCTGAATACACGTGTGCAGCAGACGTGTTGCGGGTGGCTTCCGCTTCTGCCCTGCTAGGCTCGGTGGGCGGCGTGCTTGGAGATGCGCTCCAGGGGGCTGAGAGGGCAGACGTGGAGGGCAGGAGCTTGAGGGAAATAGCAAACTCCAAGATATTCAGGGTATTCATGCTCGGCTACGTGAGGCTTGCAGTCGGCTTCCCGCTGCTCCTCGTAGCCGTTCTCCGAGAGACGGATCCGCTTAAGGTTGCTCTCTACGCGAGGCTTGCCTGGCTCACCGGAGACACTGCTGCCCTGGTGCTCCTCTCTTACTGGGCAAGACACCTTGCAAACTACAGAGGCATTGCATCTTCGACAGTGAGGTACTTGGTGGGGGCACTGCCAGCGGCAACTGTTGCGTGGCTCGTAAACCCGCTAAAAATCCGGGAGGCTCTCTTAGCCGTTATCCTCGCCGGAGCCATATACTTCTCCATTTTATATGTAATCGACTCGTGGTTCAGGAGACAAGTAGCGGTCCTCATCTCGCGGCTATCAGCTTTGAAATCGCGCAGCAAGCGACGAGAAAGAAGCTTTGCGGTGCGCTGCTAATTCTCATGTATACTGTCAGCACCCCCTGACTAGCTGAGCCCGGCGATGGATATACTATCAAGCATCAGAATGTGGAACGTATGGATGGCTCAAGAGAGACTATTTTGCTCGTGGCTGTGCTGGTGTTAGCGGTCTCTAACCTAGTCCTGCTTGCCATGCTTTACAGCTACACTGGAAGGGGGAGAACAGCCACCACTCCCGTCGTCGAGGAGCGTAATGCCTCTCAGGCAAGGTGCTTTACGGAAGCAAACGTGACAAGTGCAAGTACTGCTTTGAATGTCTCTGAGGGAGGGCGCATCGAGAACAAGACTGCAACCTTTCCGCCTGTCAATAGGACTGCTCAGTACGTGTTTACTCCCCTCGCCTACTTCCTTAAGCTTGAGGCTCTCAGCGGCCCAGACTCGAACTTGAGCGCTGTGCCGCTGATTCCCGAGAACCTCGCTGTCCAGGTTTTGTACCTTGACAGGACCAGGTATCCTACTATGTGCGAAGTTACCATGAGGGCGAAGATGGAGATGGGGGCTGCCTTCCTCAACGTCACCCTGCCACTTCCGGGCGGCAAGTGTTATAGGGTGGAGCCCGTTCTGGTGAGCAGGGCTGGCACCGAGGTCTACTACAGGCTTGCGTTAGTGGAGGATCCCGAGGGGGCGTGCGGCTACTGCGCTATGTTCACGGTTAAGATTTTCTACCTGCCTCCCGGGCACTATATGGTAACCATTGGACCGATCCTGCAATACGGGGGATGATCCTCTCTGCATTCTAAAATCAAAGCGTAAGGGCCTGCGGGTTAAGTAACTCTTCCGGAAAGCCGCGCATTGGAAACTTCGGGCAACTCGCCTCAAAAACGGGAGCTGCAAGTTTTCTGCAGCAATCGCACCAGTAAGCTATTTTAGGCAAGTTTAATAAGTTAAACTAAAGCAATAAACATTCTTAACTTCTTGAGTTTTAACTATGCGTAGGAGCATGCTTATAGCCCTCACAGCCATGAATGCTGCGCTCTACTGCGCTGGCAGCTTAGCCACCGCATACATACCAACGGGTGCTATAATCCAGCTGAGACCTGCTGTGTTAATCCCAGCGCTCTTTGCAGCGCTCTTTGGGCCGTGGGTTGGAGGTCTTGGCGCGGCTATGGGTACGTTTATAGCAAGCATCATGCGCTATGGAACACCCATCCTGACCTTAGCTAGCGGAACCCCTGGCAACTTCGCGTGCTACTATGTTCTCGGCCGCTTAACATGGGCTACGACAAGAAGGTTGCGGGGGAGATGGGTTTTGGGCTACCTGCTAGGATGCCTGGTGGGGTATGCCGTTGGTCTTGGAATAATAGGCGTAGGGCTGTACCTGCTGGCCTTGGCAACCATAGGAGGGTCAACCGTAGGGATGCCTTTCCTTAGCCAGTGGCTTAATCCGCTAACTATGATCATGGGGCTAGTAGTCGTAGGCTTTTTGCCGGAGTTCGTTGTATCATTTCTCGCAGGGGTCCCCATAATAAAGCTCGTATGCGCTGCTTACCCCAATGTTCCCTTCAATGACATTGTCAAGCATAGCCGCCAGCCCTCTTAGCCTCTAAAGCGCACTCGCGATCCTCGATGCATTCCCCTAGAGTCTATGCGGCAGAAACCCCACCTGCTAGTTGGAGGCGCGCGTTAAACGTAATACTTGTGGCTGCCCGCACGTAGGCTCTTTACCGGGGGGCCCCTCCCTCTATTCCAAGCCTCCTAGCCATTCGCACGGCATGCCTGTCGATCGGTGTAGCTAGCGCGCGCTGTTACAAATATGGAGAATACTACTCAGTCGACAAGCTCCGAGAGAAATACCACAGCCAAAGTCAACAATACATCGGCCGGCAATCAGCTAAACGTTACAAGTAACGAGACCTGCAACAAGACTACGAGCATTCCACTAGTTAACTGGACAAAGCAGTACACGTATAGCCCGTACAACTACTTCCTCAAGCTGGAAGTTGTAAGCGGGCCCGACATCAATATTACGGCTAAGCTGTCCCTACCCAGTAACCTGGCAGTTTTAACAGCGTATATAGACAGAACCAACTATACCAGTATCTGCGAGGTAACAATGAAGACAAGGATGGAAATGGGCACCGCATACATAAACGTGACAATGCCGCTGCGAGGGGACCGGTGCTACACAATAAAACCTGCACCCGTAAACATGACAAACACCACTGCCTGCTATAGGCTAGAACTCGTACCAGGCCTCAACAGGACATGCGGCTACTGTGCAAAATTCACAGGTAAAAAAAGATATATTATTTACCTCCGGGACGCTACCTAGTCACAATAGGACCACTCCTAAGAGGATAACCCCTAATACCTCAGCTCTGCACGGATTAGCACATAATATTATTAAGTGGGGGGGCGGTTTCCAATTGTTGTTATGGCTTTTTGTTTTTGCTTAGTGTTTCTTTTACATAGCTCAGCAACCACTTTGCATGCTCGAGGTCTCCTTTAATGTCTTCTGTGCTGTACTTCGCCTCGTGGAAGCCCCCAGACATGTATGTCGTATGCAATAGCCCATGTATATTCAAGCCTCGGCTCGTTTAATATTCTTGAAAGCCTACGGGCCGCTTTGCCGAGGAGCTGTGTCCACCACCCGCCCTCTTTTATGGCTGTTTGGTACTCGGGTGTATCAAAGAATTGAGCTAGTGTCTTGATGCAATCCTCCACGGCCTTATACAGTTTTTCAGAGGCTTGTACGGGGTCATTTTTGGAAACGTATTCTTCGGCTTCCTGGAAGTATTTCTCCGCCATTTCAACGCGAGCTTCTAATGCAACGCTAGGGTCAATCTTTAGTGAAGAAAGTATAAGATCTGTGATGCTTAGTCCTCTTTTATCCATCTCTTGGAGTATTTTCTCGGGTATGTAAACTGGCTTCTGCATTTTTCCGTGAATAATAGTTAATGAATTAAAATTTATGTCTTTCCAATTGTTCCTGCAGTGTTCTTCTGTTAGAATAATTCTGGGAGATGTGGGACGACTCCGAGAGTGGGTAAAATACGTTGCTGTCCTCTCCGTAGTCTTCCTGTATCGCTACAGCGTCGCATCCCTCATAGATGTAGCTTAGGGCATCGTAGCCTATTATCTTATTGAAGGAGCTTGTGGAAGCACTTGTGGGTACTACACACAACGTAGATGCTTTAACGGCTTTAGCGGCGATAGACATCTTGTAGTAGTGGTCGATGTATTCCCACTTTTTCTCTCCAAAACCGTAGACAGCTCTTTCAATCACTAATGCCACGCCTGAGAGATTAAGAGAGACACCTCCCACGGGGCCGAAGACATAATCTGAATTCCAGAAGTTTATCGCTACCACTAGGTTTTGCTTTTAACATACTCGATGAGCCCTTCCTGTGTGTAGTCTAGCCTGTTGATTGTTTGAAGCAACTTTTCCCACCAAATAGTCAAAGCTGAACTCGTCAAGGAATATCCCCGTGACACCCATCTCCGCCCATAAGTCTATCCTACTTTTAGCCTCATCAAGTGGCAGGAGGTAGACTGGACATACCCATAGAAGGTTGCTCTAGATAGATGAATAATCTTCAAAAAGTTGAGGTGGTCTGGACGTTTCGGTGACTCAAGCCCAGCGCCTAATACCACGACGTCGTACTTGTCGAATAGACTTGTTACATCCCGTATAGTGGAGCTACCGTTGAAGAGGCTCGGGTAGCCGTAGTAGATTAGCAGCTTTTTCTGGCTTGTTTGGAAAGGAAACAGAAGGAAAACTATAGGAATTAGCTATTATGATAAGCATCAAGATGAGCGAAGCTAGTAGACTACCCTAAACATATTACCCCTATCTGCGATACTTCTCTCTCCGCATTTCCCAGCAAGGGGACATTTCTTGCACATTTTGTTGGAACAATAAGTCGTGGCGTGATAATAGAACACTGTTTGGACCCAGCCTGTGACAGTTCCATATCTGTGGCTGAGCACAGCCCTTAGGCACGTGTTTTTCGCGGGGCACTCTCCACAGGTATACTTTATGCATAGCTCTTTTCTTGGAGGCTTTCCCTCTATCCCTAGGCGTCTCGCCATTCTAAGGGCGTGCCTATCTATCGGCGCGGCGGATGCGTCTATACCTGTAAACAAAAGGTATGCATCTGCGGTCTTTGGTCCCAAGTTGCTTAGCTTTAACAGTGCCCGTCGTGTTTCCCACGGGTCGGTTAACGGATAAACATCTTCAACATACTTCTTGAACACCTGGTTTAATTGCCTTAGCTGGAAGCTTGACCCAAAGCGTGTAAAATCTAGCCGAAGCAGTTCATCTATGTCGTCTTTTTCGAAAATCTTATGTGTCCACCTTAGGACATTTGTTTCCCAGGAAGTAGCGCGGCTCAAAAACACGGCTATGAATATCAGGTGTCTGTCACTAGGACTAATTGCAAGCCCCAGCTCTCTATGAACATTGAATAGTGACCCAGCCCTCTCCAAGATTTTTTCCTTCCCGAGCCACAGACCGCTCCATTGCTTTAGGTCTCCTGCATTACAGTCCTCGCAATATACATTTGCACCGTATTGCCAGAGCTTTGCTCCTTTTCCTTTGCCTGCAATCTTGACATAGTAGAAGTCCTGCCGCAGAAAAAGTGGCCTTATAAATGATGGTTTGAGCGTTTCCTCTAAGCTAAAGCCTTCCCAAGATAGGATATGAAGCATGTTTAGCATAATGGAAGAACCCGGGGTTTATATTTCTCCCCTGCATGACAAACTATTTCTAGATAAAAACATGTGAGAAAATTAGATATGTCTACGCATAGCAACACGTCAGAAGGCTACGACCCATTAAAACTTGGTGAGCTAGTTCAGGCGCAAGTTGTGAGAGGAGACAAGAGGAAATACTATCGGTTTAGGGGTGGGAGGTGGTATGGCGGCATTGCTACTGCGGACTGCGTGGGCTGCAACTTGAGGTGCGTTTTCTGCTGGGGGTGGAAGGCTAGGGATGGCTTCAAGAGTTATGGGGCGTTTTATAAACCGGAGGAGGTGTACAGGAGGCTGGTAGGGATAGCTTCGAGGAGGAGCTACAGGTATGTGAGGGTTTCCGGCAATGAGCCCACACTTGGTTGGGACCACCTGCTAAGGCTGTTGGAGCTCTTCGAGCGGGACGGGAGATTCCGCTTCATCCTTGAGACGAATGGTATAGTTATAGGTGCAGACAAGTCGAAGGCAAGGGACCTTTCAAGGTTCAGCGTTGTGCACGTGAGAGTTTCGTTGAAGGGCGCAAGCGAGGATGAGTTCCACATGCTTACGGGAGCCAGGGGGGAGTTTTTCCAGTACCAGCTAATGGCGCTGGGGCATCTCCTCGACTATGGTGTCAGGGCACATCCTGCGGTGATGCTGTCGTTCTCAGATGAGGGGAATGTTGAGAAGCTCAAGGGCAGGCTTGCTGAAATAGACAGGAAGCTAGTCGAGGATTTCGAGGAGGAATACGTATTTCTATACCCACATGTAGTTGCACAGCTGGAGAGGGCTGGCTTAAAGCCCAGAATTGCGTACGAGCCTTGCAGTATCCCCGAAGAGCTAATCTAGCCTCCATTAAGGAAAATACTAGGCTATTCTTTCACTTTTAGGCTCGCTAGGCCAGTGCTCTGTGACTTCTTGTCGAGGTTTTTGTGGGGAAACCCTGAGGTTAGGTTAATTACCAAGCGTACGTAGGCTGATGCCGGGGTTCTCTTGAGCTTTGCGAAGTACGCTGCAGTGGTTAAGAACTTGAGGGGCGTAGTGCTGCTTAATCCCAGGGAGGAGGGGGCGCTGCGGGGCTTAGAGTGGCTTGTCAAGCGCTTCAAGTACAGGAATTTAGGCGTCCCTCCGTCGCTCGTAGATAGCGCTGGAAGTTTGCTCACGAAGTACCTGGGCGGCAAGCCGCTTCGAGAACTCGCCCTGCCCGTGGCTGCGCTGAAACCTCTCCCAGGAAGGCTCGCTGGCTCCCTCCGCTTGCCCCTCGAAGTTGCCGAGCTACTGGTTTACGCGTCCTCCTACATCTCGCCTGCGCTGCTCATTGGCAGGAGCTACTTGGAGCACCTGACAAGCCTCGCCGCTGGAGTGGTGAAGGTTTGCAAGGAGATGGATACACAGTCCTGGAAGCTTCACCTGCGGATCGCTGACTACTCCGTGCTCGACTTCTATGAGCAATGCGTAGACGAGGCCCTCTCAGTGATTGAGGGCGCGGAGCCTCTCCCCCTCCTTGAGGCGAGATCCGAGAGGGTTAGGAGGGATGCGAGGCGGTACTGGAGGGTAGCGTGTGACAGCGGGGAGGTGTTCCTCGTGTATGTTGACAACCTAAGCCTAGCGTTTCAGGCTGGGCTTCACAGGGGTGTGGAGCGGGATGCGGCAGCAGCCCTCTCGATCGTTCCCGTTGTCTGCATACCGCCCATGAGCGTATGAGTAGCCCCCTTGAGCGCTGTGCGTTAGGAGGGATTGATTATGCCCAGAGGAGCTGATTCTCGCGAGTACTCACTTCCCCGTCTTCCTCACCCCCGCTTTAAGGTAAAAATAAAAATCGGTCGCTTACACATACATGGTTGGCGAGGGTATGTCCACGGGAAAACTTGGGCTGGGTAATCGGGTAGAGCTCTTTAAAGTAAGCTTCCTGAGGAGACTTGTGGGGGTCCTGGGGGTCGTGTGCTCAATCCTCACGATGCTTTTCTCGAGCTGGCTTTCCCTCGTCCCCCTGCTTCTGCTCGCTTTCGAAATCAGCCTTGCTGCCTCTAGGCCAGCCTTGAGGGGTGCCAGGTTTAACTTGAAGATTTTCCTCCTGGCTTTAGGCTCTGTGATCCTTCTTGCACTTATATTCCTCTTCGCCACAGTACCCCCGCTATACCTGTCCTGGATCTCTCTCTTCGGCTTCCTCCTCCTATTCTCACTGAGGAGCCTCAGATCCCTGCTCCTCTTCCTAGTTCTCACCTCTGTTGCTCTGCCCTCCCTGGCAGCTTTGAGGGGCTACCTTACTGTGACCTCCTACAGCATTGTTAGGGTGGGGTCTCCGGAGGAGCTGAGGGGCTTGTTCGATAACCCTGCATCGGTTGTGCTCGTCGGGCACGCGATGGCTGATGCGATCGCCCATGCTCAGCTCTCGCCGAACGAGAAGATTGCAGAGTGGGAGGAGGTGGTCATTAACGGGACCCCTTACTGGATATTCGCTGTCACGCCCCTGAACACGGTCGCGCAGAACTACGTTAGCAAGCTCATACTTGTGCACGTGCAGAGCGGGGAGGTCAAAACCATTCCTGTGCGCATGTCGGTGGGCTCCGGTCTCTGGCTCACGAGCAACATTGAGCTCAGGAGCTTCCTCGCGAGCAGCCAGCCGATAGGCAATACCTACCCGTTCATCCACGGCGGCAAGCCTTACTTCGCTGCATGCGTCAACAGCTTGGCGAACCTGGGTCTCTCGGAGTACCCAGGCGAGGTTTACGTGTACGATGAGCAGGGGAATCTGAGGGTGGCTAGGCAGTTTAGCGGGGACACGTCGATGCCCGAGAACTACGATTGGGAGTACCTGGACTGGTACGTTAAGGTGTGGCTTTACTACTTGTCTAGTATTTCCCCCGTCAGGTTTTCGCTGTTCCCAAGGGGCTTCCTGTGGGTCCCTGCAAGCCCTCACAGCCAGGACCTGCTCAACATGACGCTCCTCCTGCCCGGGAGGTCGGGAGGCACGGTCAGGGTCTACTTCGGCGTCAGCCCCAACAACCCCAACAGCGTAGTCTCGATAATCGTAGCCAACAACACCGGCGTCTACTACTACGACGTCAAGGGGCTTGGGATCTACAGCCCCTACTACGTCCAGTCCCTCGTGCAGGCTAGGCTGCCGGCGATCAGCGGCGGGTACCTCTACTCGAAGTACTCCCAGCTTATCTACTCGAAAGGCTACCTTTGGGTTGTGCCTGTGTACGCCCGGACGAACGTGGTCTCCCTTTGGGGTCTAGCCGTGGTGAACGCCACAAACCCCTCCGAGATGAGCATTTACCAGTACTCCCCGAGCTACGGCTCCTACGCCGACTTCCTAGCCACGGTAATCACCCTCGGCGCCGCGCAGGCAGGCCGGCAGGTCTGCGAGGTGGTCTCGGGCAACGTGACCCGCACTCTGCAGTTCGTCTACAAGGGCGACACCTACCTCGTCCTCGAGGTTAACGGCAAGCTGCTCTACGCGACCCCGGACATAGGACTTGAGGAGTTC
>JAJHRM010000006.1 GCA_020832965.1 Thermofilum sp.
CGTTGGCCGCCTGAGGGGATGGTCCGCACAGTACGAGAGGAACTGCGGGCCGTGGCCTCTAGTGTACCGGTTGTCCGGCAGGGCACTGCCGGGCAGCCACGCCGCAAGGGGTAACCGCTGAAGGCATTTAAGCGGGAAACCCGCCCCGAGACGAGGCGGCCGCTCTCGACCGTGGCTCACCGGCGACGGGGGCCGGGTCGGGACGAGGGCGCCCGTAGAAGACGGGGTTGATGGGGTGGCGGTGTATGCACTGAGGGTTTCCGAGGTGCGAGCCGGCCACTCCCAATAGCCCGAGGCTGTCTACCGGTGTGAGCTTGGGCATAAATCTCTCCGTGCGGCAATAATTCGTTTTTCGTGCGAGAAATTATTGCTATGTAGCAAAGTTTTTTAGTCACGTTTAGAGCCTTTTATTCTATATGCGTGTCAGCGAGTTACCTATTGGTCGCTTTCCGCCCCTAGCAGTCCTGCCTAGTAATTCTAGCATGCTGAGAGTGCTGGTGGCTATGGGTAGGAACAGAATACGCCACATTCCACTAGTTAATGAGGAGGGAAGGCTTGATGGGATGGTATCAGCGAGAGGGGTTGTTGACTTCCTAGGTGGGAAGAAATACGGGGAGATAGTTTTGTCGAGATTTAATGGTGATGTTTACAGAGCGCTGGAGGAAGTGTCTGTTGACGCTGTGAGGTATAATCCCCCGTTTGTTTATCGCGATGCTGATGTTAGGGAGGTCATTGAGCTGATGATTGATCGTGGACTTGGTGCTCTCGCGGTGGTTGACGACTCTCTAAATGTTGTCGGGATAGTTTCCGAGAGGCATGTTATCTGTTTGTTAGCAGATGTTAGTACGCATGTGAAGGTAAAGGAAATAATGACAACCGAAGTCATAGCTGCATCGCCTATGGACACCCTTCAGCATTGTCTTAAGGTGATGTCTGACAGGCATATAAGGAGGCTCCCCCTGGTTTCTGCAGGCGAACTTAGAGGCATAGTGACTATTAAAGATGTTTTGTCGTTCTTAGCCAGGGAGGAGAATATTTTAAAATTAAAAAGCGACAAGGAAACTGTATATTCGACACCCCTGTTCTACTTATCCTCTAAACCTGTTATAACGATAGAGGAAGAAGCTGACGTGGGCGTAGCTGTGAACTACATGAAGAAACATAATATAGGTGCACTGATAGTTACACGTAAAGGTAAAATTACCGGGGTACTGACTGAAAGGGATATTCTAACGCGTTTGCCACGTGTTAAGGGAGTTGAAATATTTCTTGACGAAGCAACGAAAACTATGTTCGGATGCAGGGTATCCTTTTAAATCTTATACCCTTAGCGTGCACCTTGCAAGCCCGGCGAGAACAAGAGCATGGTTAGCAATTCGGGAGCTTAGAGCAGCGCCGGAAGAGCCGGTGATAGGTCTGGGAAAACCTACAGCCGAAAATGTCGTTACTCCGCAGGCTACTCAAGCTCGCGGAAAACACCCTTCCAACAAAAAATTTAAACCTCAGTAAGGATTAATTTTTCGGGCCGGGGTCGCCTAGCCTGGTCGAGGGCGCCGGACTCATAATCCGGTTAAGCGGAAAAGTCGCTCCGGAAAACCCGGGTTCAAATCCCGGCCCCGGCACCATGCGTAGCGCATTCCACGGAAAGCTTTTTAAGATAGCTCTCCCCTTGATTTTTGCTGCTCCGCGGCCGTAGTCTAGCCTGGTAGGATGGCGGCCTTCCACGCCGCAGAACCCGGGTTCAAATCCCGGCGGCCGCACCACCGGTGTCCTAATACTTCTGGGTGGTAACTATTTACAACGGATGCGTTTGTTTCAAAATAAAAGAAAAAGCTTAAAAATTAATCAAGTGCGAGTAAAGACGGTGTTAAGTATGACGCAGGCAACAACGGGTGTAGAGAAGTTTCTGTTATCTTACATCTACTACGAGTACGGAGGAAAACTGTATTTCCAGAATCCTGGCGGTGATGCCGAGAAGTTTCTCGCAGAGTTGTTCGCAGAAGAATTTCTGCCCCGGAAGAATCCTAGTTTCTCACGCGTAGCCGAAGGATTTGCAGTAGCTTTACAGGGACTACGCGAGAAGGGCTACATCGAGATTAGGGGATATGAACTTATTCTAACTGATAATGGAAGATCTTTAGCTACCCAAATGAGACAAGAAGAGTATATGGAGTTAAAGAAGCGTTTCTCGAGGGTTTAACGCTAACTAGCTTGGGACGTAAACATATTCCTCTATTTCTGGGTCAAATATTCGTTTTACCCTGCCGCTCTCCACAAGTTTCGTTAACGCTTGATAAAATGCCACAGGCCTTACGCCTTTTCGAGTAACTTTTTCGTAGAGCTTTGACTTTGAAAGCTTGTTACCAGCAGAGGTGAGCTCGCCTAATATGATCCTCTCGGCTTCATCTGATAAGTAAGCTGCCTCCTCCCGCACCCCCTCTTGAGCAGTCACCTGCCTTTCAGCACCTGGACTTGGCATCAGGAAGGTTGTTAGATCAATGCTCTGCGAACCCCCCTCCTCCTTTCCCCTTTTACTTTTTTTAACGCTCTTTTCCACCATCAATTGCCTCACGCGAAAATAGTTTAACATGCATTTAAGGTTGACGCGCGCAAAGCAAGTTTACGTCAGCGTGCGCACCGTGTTACCCCGCCTTTTCACAGGGTTACGGGTTTTACTCTGCTGGGCGTAGCTATAAAGCCTTTTCGTTGTGATACGCCCCGGTAGCTTTGCCTCTATGCCTAAAGCTCTTAATCCCCTCGCCATCACGCCCAGACCTCCGTTCACGTCGCTGTGTGCATTGTGTGGCCATGCGGGCACGTCACCAACCTCCTAGGTTTCCTTATAACCTCGCATCCGTGGTACGCGCGTATTCTTAGTGCGCGCCTTCGCCCAGCCTGCTGGGGGAGTCTCTCCCGGTAGCCCCCGAAACAGGGTAGCTATACCACCCGCACTTCCCGTCCCCTCCATAGGGCTCGCGCGCGATCGAACCTTTTTTGTCTAGAGCGTGCGACAGAGTACCTCATGATGATATGCAGCGGCAACTAAATATGGTCAGAAAATTGGTGAGCGCGCTACTCAACTGCGTAGCAGTGCTTTCTCAAAATATTCACGAAGAAATCTCCTGTCATCTACTATCTTCGAATGAAAATCTTCCAAGTACTTTTCGCCTACAATGCGTACAGCCTGCAGAGACACATAAATACTACCATCCCTATCTTCCCGAAGCACACCATATGCCTCAACATACTTTCTCTCGGAAATGCCCTTAATTTCAATTAAATGCCGCTTCTCCGGCCACAGCCTTAAGCGAATAACATCTTCATTTAAAGTCAGAAATATGTCCGCGTACCTTCCGCCTACATATATTTCTTTCACTACACCTACAAGGGATACTTTCCGAGAATAAAGCGTCACATTACCCAGCGCGACTTTAACGAAGATATATGTCCCTCGCCTCACATTACTCCTCTTAATTTCCCAGGGGTAAACTCTCAAATAGCAATCAAGGTAAATCTCTTTGGTCGTACTATTTTCAAGCACATCATAGAAATCTCAAGCTAATAATAAAAGCCTACCCATCTACCGAGTTTAAAACAAAGTGAAAATAGCTTGTGATGATTAACAGGTGTAAGAAGCTGTGTATCTCCCTCGGACCGCTACCCTTTCCCAAGCTTTGCATAGAGCAGGGACATGTAATATTAGTGGGACCCACTGGCAGCGGCAAAACGAATACAGCTAAAGTTATTATAGAGGAACTTGAAAGGCACGGAGTACCGGCTCTTATCCTCGATTATCACGGTGAATATGATGAGTTTGCTAAGGTCGTACCTGGCGAAGATCTTTCCTTCAACATGCTCGCCACACAAGAAATTGAATTCATTGTCGATATCCTCAGCTCGGTTTTTCAGATTAGTGAACCTCAATGGTACATTCTTCTAAAAGCTTTGAAGAAAGGAAAGCCTCCTTACAGACTGGCTGATGTGATCTCTCTGCTAGAGGAGGAGCCAACAAGGGATTGGCGGGAATACGAGATCAAGTCAGCCATACTAAGAAGATTAACCATACTTAATGAAGGAGTTCTTGGAAGAACTCTGAACGGGGATAAACCCCCAGACACTATTTTTAAGAAGACTGTGGCGGTTGACATGAGTACCTTACCCGTCAGATATCGTGGGCTTCTTTCGCTAATAATTTTAAAGCACTTATACGACTACGCTGTCGCAAGGTCAAAAGTCAATACTATTGTTCACGCGACGGTCATAGAGGAAGCGTGGAATATATTGGCCTATAGAGCCAAGTGGGAGACTCCATCCATAGGTGAGAGATTGTTCCTGGAGCTTAGAAAATACGGAGAACTCATCGTAGCTGTATCTCAGAGACTTGACGATCTCTCCGAGAGGGCAGTCCACAATGCAAGGTATATTTTTCTGACGAATGTTTTACAGACGGATTTACAAAAGCTTGGATTGCAAGCATATACCGTTAGGCTCGCTGAAACCATGAAACTAAAGAGAGGATTTGTCCTTGGTATAATAGAAAATCACAGGATCAGGAGAATTAGAGTCAGGCGTGCTCGAAGAATATCGACGGGCAGATAAATGCAGGAAAAAAGCCTGTGACGAGGTATTATTTTATCTTACATGCATGCGAAAAAAATAATTATATTAACTTATTTCAATCATGGATCTGGCATGGCTGTACAACGCAGGGAGAGAAGGTTACGGGTACGATGGCGTGAAGAAGTTCCCAGCGGGAAAGCTTTCATCAACCCAGAGACAATGAAGGAATTGGCAATTCTCTCAGAGGTAGAAGTGGTTATTGCAGGCAAGAAAAAGCTCTACTTCACAGCTATGCCTAACGAGTCTGTTCCTCGCAGAGAAGTATGGTGCAACGCCGATGAACTTAAAAGTAGCGGGGTAGCAGATAACTCGATTGCAACCATAAGGGCTAAGAGGGTGGAATGAATGACAAGCCTGTCAATTGCTGATGCAAAACTGATCGCTACATTGAGAAAAGAGCTGCAACTCTCACAGGAAATGCTTGAGGAAATACGCAGGATTATTAAAACAATAAACGACGATAAATTCAGGGAGGAACAGAAAACAAGGATAAATAGGATTCAAAAGGTAAAAGAAGAAACAATAAGCTTACAGGCAGATTATCTAGGTTATCTCACAAAGACCTCGAGAGCTTTAATGCATAGAGAAGAATGGGTTAGAATAGGTTCACGGATTCTAAGTGTTATCGACAAATTAAGTGGCATTTCTTACAGGCTTGGCTTCCTAACAGAAAAGAACTGGCTTGTACCAGAGAGGGTGTCAGCTAACCTAGTTAGGATATGCGATAATGTTTCTGCGATGACTGAGTTGCTGAACCAGGCGATGATCAAGCTACTAAATGAGCCAGCCCAAACACTAGAGGATTTAAGAAAAATAGCAGAGCTGGAGAATTCCACGGATGCTCTCTATAGAGAAACAATTTTCGAGGTTCTTGAAGCAAATATTTCAAGCAGCACCATGCTGCTCTTATTAAGCATCGCTGAAATGCTTGAGGACAGCTCTGACACTATTTACGACATGGTGAGCAACCTTTACATAGTGCTACTAGAAATAACGTAGCCCATGGGCTCCTAGAAGAAGTCCGTGAGCGAAGCTTGTCTCCTGCCCCCCAGGAAATGTTCCTCCCGGATTCCGAAATACTCGAGTATTCTCAAGGCGGCCGGGATCAATTGGCGCCGCACGTAATAGTCAGCATCTACCTCGTTGATGTGCTTAACGCTTATATAAGGTTTGGCTCTCTCGGATACCTTTCCTGAACCCTTGAGAATAACATACCCTACTTTTGAACCCTTTCCAATGC
The DNA here is from genome assembly GCA_020832965.1 of Thermofilum sp. The sequence goes on from JAJHRM010000006.1 coordinate 5,861, forward strand.
GGTAACCCAGCTTTCTCAATTCTCTGGCAGCTTGGACGTGGGGTGCATCTACCTCATACTCGCCCAGATCCTTTGAAAGGGTCTTCCAGATTACTAACTTTTCTAAAGGTATTTTGCCGCTACTTAGCTCCCCGATAATCTTCTTCACGTACTCTACCGCTTTCCATGGATCTTCCTCCTTGAGTACTATTCTGACAACCTCCTCCTGTAAGTCCTTAGAAATTTCTGCCCAATCACCACGAACAGCTTCAAAGCCCACCAAGTCAACCCTGCCGTCAGGCAATAATCCACAATACTTTTTCTTTGCCTCAGTGAAGAAGACTTTCGTATATACCTTGTCAACTTTAATCTCAAATCCAAGCTCCTTCTCAACAAAATTTATCAGTTTTGCAACTTTATCTTCCTCGTTTTTAACAAATATGCTATCTGTATCACCATAAATAATCTCCAGGCCCAAGTTCTCCGCGTAGGAGATAGTTTTCCTAATTAATTCGCGCCCCCAAGCGGTTGTTGCCTCCGCAACTTCCCTCTTATACCACCTGGCCAGCCCCCAACCACTGTAACCATAAGTAGCATTGGTTATTATTTTGATGGCCTTCTGCCTTTCGTCAAGAACCCTGTATACTTCACTGGCTGGATCTAGACTTTTCATCGCCTCCCTTATCTCCTTCCTAGCCCTTATAAGGCTCTCGAGTACAACGCGGTAGAAGCCTGGTGGCTCTCTTCTAAACCTGTGTCCAACTTCCGGAGCGACCCACACCATGTTATTAGGAACCTTTTCGTTGGGCGCAATGTAAGTGTCTGGGGAGATATTATACTTAATCATTACATTAGGATACATGGATGAGAAATCTAGAACAACTATGTTCTTGTGTATACCTGGTCTTGGCTTCAGGACTATTGCACCCTTATATGTCTCTTCTCCTCTTTCTCTAGAGTTCGGCACTATCTCATTGTAGTGGAATGCTTGTCTTATTAAGAACCATTCAACCCTGTTACCCACGGAGGCAGCAAAAACCTGGTCAAGGGGAAGCCCAACTAGGCTGGATAACTGGATGCCGAAGGGTATAACAACTCGTCCAAGCATATACGTGCTCCTGGCATCGTCCAGTGCGTATTGTTTAAGAAGGGTTTTTCCTTCCTCGGAATCCCAATACTCGTAAATCCTACTGGCATCAAGCAGCATTCTTTCGGACTTTGAGACAACTCCTAGATATTCAGCAACATTTTCTAAGGTCTTAACTTTCACTTCTTGTAGATCACTGGCATAATCGTATAAATCCACGTTTGCTCTACCCACTATTGAGAAGTGTCCATACACGCTTTGAGCAGGCTCGCCTAAATTTCTACCAAGCTTTAACTTCACACCATTTATGCGCGCGCGCTCTAGAAGATACGGCCAGTCAAACCTATTAGAGTTGTAGCCTAGAACCACGTCGGGGTCGTAAGATTTTAAATCATCAATAAACTCCTCAATTAACTTTTTCTCGCCTCCTCCGTCTGCAGAAAAGACCTCTCCCCCTCTGTCGTGCACTCTACCGATGAGGATTATTGGATCTCTAGCCGGATCCGGCTCGCCAAACTTATTATAACACTCTATGTCAAATGCATAAGTTCTAAGCCGTGGTACCTTCTTTAAATCAAGAACGTGCGGGTCTCCCGCTATTTCGTATGCCTCATCGACAAGCCACCCCTTAGGAATATTTAATTCACGCACTTTAGCCTCGATCCACGAGCTTGGAAGAATGTTCCTGTCGACCATGTATCTCATATAGAAGCGAATATCTGCCTCCAAAACCTCTTTTACACCACTTATTCTCGAGACGGCGTCCCTTGCCTCGGGGACTCTCCTTGGATCAGCAAGAGTAATTTTTAATGCGGCTGTTGGCTTTCCATAGTACTTCTTCTCGACATTCTCTATAGAGAGAAGCTTATAGTGTTGTAAGCATTGCTTTATAACCTCCGAGCTCCCTGGCTCCGCTATCACGTAGAAATACGGTTTAAAGCTCCTCTCTAGGACAACCACTCTTTTGTCATCTTCACTTATTCCCCACATGTAGATTACCGGTTGCTCGCCAACAACATCGTAATTAATGTCTAGCAACCAGAACTCTAAGTTTAGCAGTTCGCTGGAAGGTTGTCTGCTTGCACGCGCAACCATACTAGTGCAACAAAGTTTAGTCGAATACTTGCATTTAAGCTTACAGCTCAAGGTAGAAACTGGAAAATCTGCCGGTAATTTAATTAATGAGTGTCCTAACCCTTATGCACTTTTAGAAAACATTCTGTCCAACTCGCTCATGGTGTAAGTTCTCTCAAACGCTCCGTCCTTTTTAATCACCAGTATATCCACGCCATCGCCGCTTGCGGCATCCCTCTTCATAGCTGCATGCATGGATCTTAGTGCAAGGTTAAATGTCTCTTCGAGGGTCATATCAGCTCTATAATTAGATTCAATCACACTTATAGCAAGTTGTGTACCGGAGCCTAGAGCTGCGTAATTGTCCTCGATAATTGCTCCTATGGGATCAAGCGTATAGAGGTGAGAACCATCCTCATCAATTCCGCCGACGATCAGCTCTGCATAGTATGGAAGCAACCTTCTCTCATATAGAATGTATGAAAGTGTTTTCGCAACCGTATGAACTTTGGGGGGAATACCGGAATCGAGCTCGTATAGTCTCATTTCTGCCTCAACGATTCTGGCGAGGGTTTGCATATCAGCCATTAAGCCAGCACTTGCTAAACCCATTTTATCCAGTATCAAATAGACTTTCTTCCCGCTCTTACTCATCAAGTAAAGACCATAAGATACCCTCTTCTCGGCTGCTAATACTACCCCCTCCTCCACTTTAATGCCAACCGTAGTTCCGGGCAGTACCTCCACAAGGGTCACCACAATCAAATAAGGACACAGATATAAAACTATGTCTGCTTAGATGTAACTGAATGTACACCAACATAACAAGATTGAAGCACCAGATAGTGTTCGCGCCCAGAAATTCTAGCGAGCTCTTCAAAGCAATGGTTAGGCTATGCAAACGTAGGACAAGTAAAAAGGGCGCGAGTAGACTGGAGACGAGGAAGTTAAAGGCCCTGGAGTGCGTTAAACTAGCCTCTAAATTTGCTACTGAAAAGCTAAAGAATATAGCACTTAAAAGTCCATTTATTGAGGACTTACATCCATTTTTTAAAGAGCTTTTAGCTGTGAGTGTGGATATCGATAGCTATAGGAGTTGTTCTGCTCGCATACACGGGGCCTCCAGGATCATTAAACGTATCGCATACCTACACTTAAGTGAAATAAGGAGGGCGCGGAGGATAGGCGAGGTAGCAGCTTTCGAGAGAGAATTTTTTGGCAGAACATTGTCAATACTTAAAGATCTAGACGATTGCTTCATCGAAGTTAGAAGATTTCAAGAGATTTTTCAAACGCTACCAGACATAGACACCACTATTCCCACAGTAGTTATAGCCGGAGCACCAAATGTAGGAAAATCATCACTCCTAAGAAGATTGACAAGAGCACAACCAGAGGTGAAACCGTATCCATTCACGACAAAGGAGCTAATTGTTGGTCATCTAACGCATTCTCTAGGGAAAATTCAACTAATAGACACTCCTGGACTCCTGGACTCTCCTATAGAAGAAAAGAAAAGCACTGAGCAAAAAGCAATCATAGCACTAAGACACATCTCTGATCTGGTGCTCTTCCTGGTAGACCCAACAGAGACCTGCGGCTTTTCACTGGATTACCAGAGAAGAGTTCTTGAGAGCGTCAAGTCCATTATCAATTGTGAGGTCTGGGTAATTGTAAATAAGGTGGACATAACCTCTCCTGAACATATTGAAAACTTTAAGAAAAAGTTCATGGTGGACGAGTTTATACCTGTTTCAGCCGAGAAGTCTATAAACATAGAAAGTGTTAAGTCTAAAATAGTCGACTTTTTTGCATGCCCTCCGCGCCCCATATAAGAGAAAACTTATAAGCATGCTCTTAGCCACTAGCAGAGGGTCTCGGACATGGGGTACCTAAAATACCTAGCAGAGCTCTGGAAGAAGCAGATAGGTGGTGAACGTGCAGAGCTAATGAGGCAGCGAATGCTTCTATGGCGTCGGCAACCAGTAGTTGTAAGAATTCATAGACCTACAAGAATTAATAGGGCGAGGGCCTTAGGGTACAAAGCGAAGCAGGGCTACGTGGTTGCAAGGGTAAGAATTCGTAAGGGTGGTCTTAACAGACCTCGCCCCTCCAGCGGGCGAAGACCAAAGAGAATGGGGGTTTACGGGTATTCTCCTCATAAAAGCGCACAGCTAATTGCCGAAGAAAAAGCAGCACGTAAGTTTCCTAACTTGGTGGTTCTCGGATCGTATTACGTAGGCGAAGACGGTGTTTACAAATGGTACGAGGTGGTTATGGCGGATCCATGCCATCCAGCGGTAAAGAAGGATCTGGAGCGTCGCTGGGTCTCGGGATATAAGATGGAGAAAGCAATGCCATCCAGGGAAATGCTACTCAGAATCCTCTCCAAGGCAAAGCTGGATGTAGGAAATGAATAAGAGGACTCAAAGTAGCTCTGTGAGCAGAGTTGAGCTATCCTCTTTTGCACATGCAACGGAAGAGGAGTCTAAGGTCATTAGGGCAATTTTAAATATCTTGCCTGTCGAATACAGGGAGGAAGCAGCTAGGTCGATTTACAAGACGATTACACATGGATACTATGGAAACCCCATTACCATCCTGCGGATTATAATAAGTGACGAGGAAAGATCCTGCAATATCTTGGCTCACTTGGTGTCTAAGCTCAGCGAGGAGAATTTTCAATTCTTGATTTCAACAGTCTCTGAAAGATTTGACCATGGCAAACTTTACTTAAGAGTAGATAAGCAAAAGGCGTACCTTGGGGAAATTTCCTTAAGCGACAGAGACGATATCATAAAAATTGTGGTTACTCTAAAACCACATATACGAAGCTTGCCGGGAATAGAGAATTATCTCGTGCTTTTAAGAAGAGGTATACATAGATGAGTAAAAAACCTCGCTTCATAGATGCTTATGCTACTGAGATACCAATCGAAAAACTTAAGGAAGTGTCCTTAGATGAGATCCTAAACTATGCATTTGAAGTCTACAGCTTGGCTAGAAAAACAGGTTACTATGGATGCGTCATCGCGGCAAGATTCTCAAAGTACTCTAGGAATATCCGCGCATACTCAAAGCGCCTTGATGAGGCAATTGCTACGGCTAGGGAAAACGGCGTAAACTGTTTTTCTCGGTGCCATATCGAGGCATCACAACAATCTGAGTTCAAAAGAATATTAAAGGCCATAAGGTTTAACTGTGACTTAATATCGACCTCTCCTCAAAATAGACAACTCATGGCCTTCAGCAGTCGCGATCACAGGATAGACATTTTAACTCTCATCCCGGGAAAGATTCCTCCCTTCTACTCCGGCGACTTAAAAGAGATTAAGAGCCAAGAAAAATTCGTAGAGATCACTGTAGCAAGCCTTTTCACTAATAATACGCTAGACCCTCATAGACTAGGAATCCTTGCGGAAATTTTAAAAGTCCTAGGAAGAAAGGAGATAGCAGTAATAGTATCAACAGGACCTCTCTCCCCCTATGCTCCACGTGACCCCCGCTCCCTGCTTAGCTTTACTAAAATTTTTTTGGGACTAGACCAAGCAAAGCTAGCTAAGGATTTATCCCAAGGGATCCTTAAACGAATTACCGAGAATCAATACAAGAGAGCTGGCAAAATGCCTGTTCGAGGTGTGCTGATTGAGGGCTAAGAAAAGGTATGTGATCCTGGTAGTTGAAAGCGACTTTTTTAAAGACAGCGATCCAGGAGAAAAACTTCACGAGTGGATTAAAGAATTATACGGAATCTATGGGGTTTCAAAAATCCACTTAAGGGAAGTGTTTCGCATCCGAAAGAACGTTTACATTTTCAGCATAAGTGCAAGTGCAAAGGATTTTTTCAGATCAATCTTTATCTTGGATGGCTGTCACATTTTCAAGGTAATCAAGGTGACAGGCTCGCTTAGAAAAGCCATAAGAATAGCTCGCTCAATTCCTAAACCAGGGCTGCTCAATGACAGCAAGGAAAGAAACTAATACTTGTGAATTAAAGGACTCATGTGGACAAAATTGAGATAATTTCAGGCTACCAAGCTAGCGCCTTAGCACAGCGAATAGCTCAACACTTGGGATTAAACTACTCTCCAGCCACGATAAAGACTTTTCCAGATGGAGAACTATACTTGAGACTGCATAGCGACGTTAAGAACAAGAAACTAATCCTTCTTGTGAACTTTGGGAAACGCCCAAACGAAGCCTTAGTCGAGACATTATTTTTATCCGAAACCATGCATGAGAAGGGGGTAGAGGAAGTTATACTTGTTGCTCCTTACTTGCCATATCTTAGGCAGGATGCAGAGTTTAACCTTGGCGAGGTTGTGAGCGCAAAAATGCTTGCCAACCTGCTTTATAAGGCACACATTGATGCCCTCGTCACCGTTGATCCACACCTACACAGATTCAAGGAATTATCTGAACTTTTCAAAATGAAGGCTGTAAAAGTTACCGCTATGCCACTTCTAGCCGAATTTTTCCTCAAGAACTTTGGAGAAGCCCTAGTCGTTGCTCCAGACGAAGAGGCAGAACAGTGGGCCAGAGTATTTTCGGAGAAAATAAATTCCCCTTATGTCGTTCTCGAGAAGCACCGCTACAGCGATACTGAGGTAGAGGTTTCAGGCAGCATGCCTAGAGGAAGTAGCGCTGTAATAGTAGACGACATAATTAGCACCGGTGGGACCATAGTAGAAACTACGCGTAAACTAAGAGAACAAGGCTTTACCTCTATATACGTATGCGTTACACATGCATTACTTGTTCAGGATGCTGATTCAAGGATATTTCAAGCAGGAGTAAAAGGCATAGTAAGCACCGACACAGTGATAAATCCATATGTGTGCGTCTCCGTTGCTAAAGTGATTAGTGAGGCACTGGAGGGGTTAATCAAAGATGCTGGAGACTGAGCTAGAAAAAATAGTAAATGGCAAAATCTATAGCTCCTCCGAAACAGTACTCTGTGCCTTGGAGCTACTTGGGAAAATTTTAAAACAGAGAAGGGATCCCGCATTTTTCATGGAAGTGCTTGAAAAGATTCTGAAGTCGAGACCTACCTCTGCAATGCTCCAGAATGCAGTCCGCATTATAACCAACAACTTGATCAATGCAAACATACAATCTTACGACGACCTAGTAAATTCTTACGAAAACACCCGCCAATATATTGTCAAAAAGATATACTCGGACATTGAAGAATCTTCAAAAATTGCTTCGCGTAGAATAACAAACAATGAGACCATACTAACAAACTCTTACAGCATTTTTGTGAAAAAGACCATTGAGAAAGCTTTCGCAGATGGTAAAAGCCTCAAAGTTTATGTCACCGAGTCAAGACCGACTGGAGAGGGGATCAAGTTCGCGGCCGAGCTCTCGGATAGAGGAATCGAGACTTACTTAATTGTTGACTCCGCCGTAAGGTTCTTCATGAAGGAAGTGGATAAGGTTCTCTTGTCAAGTGAGGCTATCTCAGCAAATGGTGCTGTGGTTAATAAGATTGGTACAAGCCTCATAGCCCTAGCTGCCCACGAAGCACGTGTCCGAGTATACGTTGTGTCTTCGACACTTAAGTTTAGCCCTGGAACATTAATTGGGGAGCTAGTCGAGATCCCGGAAATAGAGATAAGTGACTACATGCCGGAGGGATGGGACAGACTGAAAGCATTACGACCAAGATCACCGCTATTCGACGTCACTCCCCCCTCATTTATTGATGCGATAATTACTGAGAAGGGAGTGATAGCGCCAGAGTTCGCCATAATGATGTTTCGGGAGACATTTGGATGGCCAGCGTCTATAGGGGGATATCAGACGGATATAAACGAGTTAAGGGAAATATTGAATAAAATCATCAAGTGGTAAGGCGCATGCACGAGGATGCACACCGCTTCCCGGCGCAAGTTTACGAAATAGCGTGCAAAATAAGGGAAATGAAGATCAGAGGTGCGGGGAGAATAGCCAAAGCTGCAGCTGAGGCTCTAGGAGTTGCAGCGGAGGACTACAAAGGAGAAGACCTGGAAGATTTCAAGATGTACATGGTCAACGTCTCCAGGCTGCTTACCTCAACGCGTCCAACAGCGGTATCTCTTCCCAATGCAGTAAGCTGGGTTCTTAAACCACTATCAAGCCCTGACATAAGCTCCGTTCAAGAGGCTAAGGCTGCAGTTAAATCTAGAGCAAAAGCCTTTGTTCATTACGCGGACCAAGCATTGAGGAAAATCGCAGAATTCGGCGAAAAACTGCTCACCGATGGCGACACAGTTTTAACTCACTGTAACAGTCTAGCGGCAATAAGTGTCATAGTTGAGGCATTCAGGAGGGGAAAAAACATTCAAGTTTTCGTGACCGAGACAAGACCAAAGTACCAGGGATATATAACTTCGGAAATGTTACTAAAGGAAGGGCTGAGGATAAGACTCATACCAGAAACTTCCGTGAGGTACCTGATGAAAAGGGTTGACAAAGTTGTTGTAGGAGCAGATACAGTCGCCGCGAATGGTGCTGTGGTTAATAAGATTGGTACAAGTCTCATAGCCCTAGCTGCCCACGAGAAAGCTGTAGATTTCTTTGTTGCCACAGAAACCTTTAAATTTAGTCCTTACACATTCATAGGAGACATAGTTCCCATAGAGTTTAGACCTCCAAGTGAAATTGTAAGTGAAGAATTCTTAAAGATGCATCCCAGATTAAAGGTGCTTAATCCCGCGTTCGATGTCACGCCCCCAGACTTTATAAGCGGAATAATAACAGAACTAGGCATAATCCCACCTAAGTCGGCTGCAATAATAATCGAGGAAATATACGGGCGTCCAGTAATAAGCATGGAATCACCAAGAGGCGTAGAGGAAGATACCAGTTAGCGCGCGCTAACGATAATGTAGAGCCAAAGAAAGGGGAAAAGGCAGGAAGAAGCGCGCGCAGGCTTGGATACTACAATGTATCTCTAGGCTTCAAGGGGAGTTTCGGTGGTGTCGGAGAGTGAAGCAAGGAAAACTAACAATGCATTGCGATGACAGAAAAAAGAAATGGTACGCAAAATATTGCTAATTACGTTACGCTGAAGAGAGACAAGGCTACTGGGTTTAAAGTGCAGAATAGACCCCAGGCAGAGGTTCCTTGTCATCGCTGCAACAGGGAATGGTCACGTTAAGCTATACAGGGGCTCAAGGCTCCTACGGGATTACAGCTACTTCAAGAGACGGATCAGTGAAAATGACAGGATATCAAACTATGAAGAAATTGATCGCGAGGTCTGGAGGGATAGGAGGAGGTGGCTAGAATACAAGAAGAAAAAGCACGTCGAGGAGACTTTCAAGAGCCCTCCCTCACACTTCGTTAAGGTCTTGAAGCGACTAGGAATTACAGAGGCCTAGATTGGCCATCCATACAATATTGCTCGGGCAAGCCTCGGGAGCTCAATGCCAGATTTTGGTGCTACTTTGAGTTGATTAAGAGAATCGCCATGGCTGCGGAGAACAATGGTATAGCTGTCTACGCTGTCCCAGAGGACTACACGTCGAAGAGATGCGCATACCACGACATCGAAGTAGAGCGGAGTCCTAGAGGCTTGATACATTGTCCCCCTCGCCACACAGTGCACAGCGACGCAAACGCTGCCTTAAACATCCTTAAGCGAGGAGGAAAACCGCCAGCAAGCTTCAAAGCCTAGACCTTTATAGCTCAGAGGAATAGAAACCGTCAAGCATGTGCCGGCGGCTACTGACCCCGAGAAAAAGGTCGGGGCGACGCGCGCTAAACTCCAGCGAAACAAATATTTCTTAGTCCTCTGAAAAGATTATATGGAGAAAAATGACTTCATATACATTACATGGGAACAACTGTATCGGGACGCTGTAGAACTCTCAAGAAAAATTCTTCAGTCAAATTACTGCCCAGACTTCTTAATCGCAATAGCAAGAGGAGGCTGGGTGATAGGGAGGATTCTCTCAGATCTACTAGGGATTCGAGACGTGCTTGCCGTTACAGTGAAGTTTTACGAGGGCGTTAAAACTCCAAGCGGGAAACCCATTCTATTACAAGAACTAAATGCGGACTTAAGTTCCAAGAAACTATTGCTGGTTGACGACATCGTTGATACTGGGGAAACTTTAAAGGAGACTTTAAAGCATGTTAACGCTAGGAAGCCGCTTGACGTGAAAACAGCCACTCTCTACGTTAAAAGCTGGAGTCCTTTAAAGCCGGATTTCTACGTCCGGGAGTACTCAAAATGGGTGGTCTTTCCCTACGAATTAAAAGAGACATTTAGGAATGCCTCACTATCGCAAGGTTTGCTCTTAACTCTGAAGGAGGCTGGACTAAGCGAGGAGATACTACACGAGCTGCTTAAAGGATAGTATTACGCACGGCGTCGCATTTAAATTCTTCAAATTACCAGTTCACATGAAGAAGGTTAAATGAGCGTTGATTTACCGGGAAAAGTCTATAACCTGCTAAAGAGGGAGTTAATTGAAGAGGGACTCCAGCCTCTGGAGCCCGACTTCTACAAAACGGTCATTAATGCTATGAAAACTTTAAAACCAGAATCCCCGCTCCGCGAAAACCTTTGGCAGACAATAAGAATTCTCTTTTTACTTAGACTCAAAAAGGAGGTAGACATCTTACTTCGAGGAGAAACGGACAAGCTAAAAGGTATTCCGCAAGAAGAGCGGGAAGTTATAGCTAAGATCCTTGAAACCATAGAAATGGAGAAATCGAGGCCAATCGCCCAGCAAATGGCTGCAAGGCCTCTGGTGGAGGAAGAAGTAGGAGCGAAGGAGCTCAAGACCCAGGGAGAAGGCACCCAGAGGACATCAACATGCCTAGTAGTCTTTCTAAAACCATATGCCTCAATAATAGACAAGGATTTTAAAGGAGGTCCCTTCAGAAAGGGGGATATAGCCCTAATACCCAGGCGGATCGCAGTTGATTTAGAGAGAGACAACTACGTGGAAATAATAGGCGATTAAATGCTCGCTCCTGTTACTACTGGCACTGGGACGCGCAACGCGGGTGTTTTCGCGATGTCCCTCAAGACTCTGGAAGAAGCTTCCTTAAGACCGCAATGCTTATTACTTCAAGCGGCGAAATGAGAGGGGGTAAACTCGTGAGCGCGAACGAGAGTTTCATGAGTTACGAGGAATTACTTGAGAGGAGCTACAGCTTACTCCCGCGAAGAAGAAGGCGAAGCCAGGGAGAAAGATTTGTTTTGCCAACGTTTGAAGCAAGCAAGGCTGGGAAGAAAGTCTACATACATAACTTTAAAGACGTCGCTGATATACTGAATAGAGATCCACCTGTTCTTTTGAGGTTCATTTTAAAAGAAGTCGCATTACCAGGAGTGTACGAAAACGGAGTTGCAGTTATACATGGCGAAGTAGCGCCTCAAACGCTTAACAGGCTGCTTGAAAGATTTTACAATGAATATGTAAAGTGCCCGGTATGTAATGCTCCTGATACCTTTCTCGTGAAGGAAAAGAGATTCATGTACATAAAATGTATGGCTTGCGGAGCAGTTTCACCCGTTAAGCCTTTTTAAAGAAGCTGCAGGATATCATGTACCCTTGCATTAGTTTTAAAGCCTTTTGGATCAAAGTGTGTTAAAGAGGCTGAGAAACCAGCGTTGAGGAGGGACTCTACAACCTCTTCTGCAGATCTTTCCTTAGGCAGCGAGTAAGTTTGCGCTATTTTTTCGGTGGTGAAATAAAATGGAGGCATGCCAGCCTCGTTGATCACAGATGAAACAATTTTCTCCCCATATCTACACAGGTTTAGAGTATTTAATCTCTTTCTGTAAACCTCCAGCAATATTTTTGAGAAGCTTGAGGAAGCTAGAGGCGCTATCCAGATGGGTCCACCTAATACCCAATTACCCTCAACGCGTGAGGGGTCAAGCAACCCGGCTAGTTCTCTTTCAAGCGTACTAGGATTATACTTTACGAAGCCGACTGAATTAATGATCCCGCTATAGTTACTTTCCCTTTTTAATACTAAGAAGCATATCCTGACATGGTGGGCGTGATAAAAAGAGAATATAGGTGCCACGCTCCTACGAAGCTTGGCTGCTTCGCGTGCCACAAAGTATGCTAGAATTCTAACTGCAAGTTCACGCGAGAACTCTGTGAGGATGCTCTTCGAGAAGTATTTGCGTATACATGTTTTGGGGTACTTGCCTAGGAGGGGCGGTAAATCCGTAGCAGTCACACAAAGCAAACCTTTGTGCTTTAGGCATCGAAGTGCTGGATCAATAAATTCCGCAGGGCTGCCAAATGGGTCAATGTCGACAATATCTATCCCCCTTAAAGAAGTTAAAAGTCTAACAGCATCCTCATTGCGTATCTCCACAGTGTCTGATAAATTATTTAGCTTGACATTTTCCTGCATCAATTTAACCGCGCGTGAGCTTAAATCATTCAATATAACTTTTTGCACTGCTGTGTTTTCTAGTAAATACCTTATGCCCCTAATGCCAGTAGCGCTTAAAGCGTCTACTACGACAAGGTCGTCCTTTCCCAAGAACCTCGCGTAGGCCTCAATTATAGCTGAGGAGATGTCACGTGAACACTTCATCCGCGGGTTATAAAATACAGGAGCCCATGCAGGGTCTTTATACTTCACCGGTGAATATACCAAGAAAGAGCCTCCACCCTCCTCAACAAGTACTATATCATTGCTGTCACAAGGCATAGCGCTTTACACGCAAACTTAAGCGTCACGCACATCTATTTGCTTATTTTTGGGGAGCCATGCTTCCTTCTCGCTTGAAAAAGTAGTTCCAACGAGTAGCTCCCGGATTTTCTCCAGCCTTTGCTTATCAACTGGAATAATACCCATCTCACCAGCACCGGGTATTTCTCCTCGGTCGCTTATTATCAATGTAGGGGTATTTGTGGCTTGGGAAACCCTTGAAATTTCCTCGAGGTCTTCGCTCCCAGAAATCTCCGACTTCACTGCAAAGCGGAGAAACATATTGGTAGTAATCTTGAACCCTGCATCAAATGGAGCCTTATCAAAGAAGTATTTCTCCCGTATAATGTCTCCTAGAAACTGGATTATTCTTTCAATGTCCTTATTTTCCCTACCTATTTTCCTATCCCTTACATCTTCTTCACCTGACACTTTGTCGAGAAAGAGTTCTCTCAGAGAATTAATACTCAGTTTTTCAAAAATTTCTCTTCCTAAAACTTCCTCAAGCTTTGGTGCTAATTCTAAGCTTATATCGCTTGCCCCTTCCTCGTAATAAGCGATAGCTTTGACGGATACTCCGAGTTCCCTAGCCAGACGTGCCCTCGACAGTCCCTTTCTTTCTCTAAGCTCTTTAAGCTTTTTCCCATTGATTTTTATAAATATACCGCCCTTATTCACATAGATGAAGTAATTCCTTTCTCCCTCAAGCAAAAACTCAGCAGTATCTCTGTTAACAACTGGTATGCTGTATCTAGTGTAAATCACATCCTCTTCTAGTTCATTACCCCTGTATGTTTCAGCAATGATGAGAGGAACCCCATTCAAAAATCTACTAAAAGATTTGAGGTTATCCGCAATACTCTGTGATACATTATATGCATCCCTCACTTTTTTACTTAGAATTATATTTCTGGGAGTTACCGTGAGCTCGTCTACACAATAGTTAGACTTCCTGAGCCTTACTCGCACCTTGTCGACCATAGATGCCTGATCTTTGTGAAAAATAATATCACAAGCTTTTAAACCTTTTTGACGTCCAAACCATGCTGCTATGTTTTTTCAGCTATAACGAATGCATGTGCCTCATCATACGGTTCCAGGTGTTTTACATCCTTTACTTCGTAGCCTCTCTCCTCTAAGTGTGATATTTCTCTTTTATAAGTCTCAGAGGGCGTCGCTGTGACATCAATGCTCATGGCCTTAATCGCCATCATTATATGTCCTTTTTCCTTTAGGAAGAGATCGGCATTGTCAGCAACGTATTTTGCTTGAAACGGCTGGGCGATATCTGCATATATCACGTCTACGAGCTCAACTATGTGAGCATACTTTGCCGGGAAGCGGGCATCGGCTAATAGCGGAATAACATTTTTCCTGTGCTTTGCAACTTTCTCAATAAACTCACGCATTACACGAGGGGCAAATTCAACGCCATACAGCACTCCCCTCAGGCCTATGATGTCGGATACATGGCTAGAAGTAGTTCCGGAAGCTGTTCCAAGGTACAGCACATTTACGCCGGGCTTTATCGGGTTCGTGTGTATGCCTTTCAGGATAGCTCCAGCAAGCTTACTCCTGTAAGGATTCCATGTCCTAAGCTCTTTCTCTCCGAACTGTACCAGCATCTCATCGTAGACTTTTATGCCCGGTGCTAAGCTGGCTGTAGCTAATTTCTCAGATCCATCCTCAAACTCAATTACATACACTCCTGGAAACCTGTCATGTTCACGGCATCTTATTGCTCTAATCATTCTTTCTCACCCCCTCTCCCTCCGATCCCCTCCTCTCAAGTTTCTTATTACGCATCTCCCTCCTAGCGGGTTTTTGTCGCCTTGCGGGGGGCTTTGCATATAACGTTTTTATTTCCTCTATTCTTTTCTCCAGATCCTCACGTAGCTCATCGGCTCTATATTCCCCCGTAAATGCATCAATCCTGGCAGCTATTGCTAATTTTCCAGCAAGAGCTCTAGCAGTCTTGCCCCTCTGCCACTTGGGAGATTTATGTATATATGGATGCTGGAAAATTACGCCATGCTTCGGAGGCTTAGCACCAAAGCGAAGTGCTCTGAATAGGGCTTTTTCAGCGCCAAGCACCTGTATCGTACTAGCAGGCATTCGGGCTAGCTTTTCGAGGCCTCCAGCTAGAGATATCAACCTGGCTCCTAGCACAGAACCCACTATACCTCTTATATTGGGCGCAACCTCGTACATCGCCTCGTCGATGTACTTTTCCAGCCCGCGTCGAACCTCGTACAGTTGCAAGCCAATATCTGAGACTAGCCTGAGCGCACTGAGGTCAAAGCCTGTCAATTCAGCGCCCATACTGCTGGATGCTGCTTGAAGTATTCTCTTTACAGCCTCACCCTTGAACCCTAACTTTTCAAGAGACTTCTCTGATATCTCGCTCCTGGCTCCAATTTTACTAACGATCTTAAGGTAGTCTTCGTGCTCCTCCACTATGTCGTTAAGCTCCGGGAAATGTAAACTGTACCACTCACGCACACGGGAAGCAAATAAGTTGATTGTCTTGTTGACGTCGTCTAACGCGTTAACCGCTTGAGCAATATACAGGTCCCTTTTCTCTGCCCTCTCCCTCACCTTTAGTCGGGACAGAATGTTCGTGGCTTGCCAAAGCAGGCTGTAATACTCGTCCACAGATATCCCACATGCCCTTGTAAACATTTCTACTTGGCGAAGTCTCAGTGATCTGTGAACCGGGCTTCCAGGTCGAACATGGATTTTTACATCAACAACTTTCTGGGAGATTTTACGCGCAATATCCTCGTCTTCAACTATCAGTGAGTAGTCTCCGCTCTCGGGCAATCTAGAGAGAATAATACTTATCACTTCATCGGGAATGTTGGCACTCTCTATATTATAGAGGGCTCGTGCTATTTCCTCGGGGGTCTTACCTTTAATTGTGCAAATTATATCAGTTACTGTTTTTTCATCACTCGCAAGCACTACTCCAAAGGGTGCAAAGTGAACGTAAACTTCCTGAGGCATGCATTTTCACATAAAACTAGCCTTTAAACGTGCTTTTATATTTTAGCGACCCCCGTAGTCGCAAATTTTAGTCACCTGTTCCTAAGGTTTGCGGGGAGGGGGTAGAGGGTGGTCGGCGGATGTCCAGTAGTCTATCCTAGTGATAAGCTGAGAGACATGCCATAGGTCCTCCCGGGTAACCCCCATGGCGGGGCTAAATTCGTAGATCTTTACATAGAAAAACGATGAGTAAATGGTAAGGTTAAATTACCTGGGCCTCGAAAAATAGACTCATGCAGCTTATTGGACGTGCGAGACTATTTTCGAAGAACAGGAATCTCGTAGTCGAGGCGGAAGCTATTCCGCCAGTTGGCGAGAAGGTCTATGACGAAAAAGCTATGCTTGTTGGCTACGTTTATGATGTAATAGGACCGGTCTCTTCACCATTCGTCCTAGTCAAAGTTGATGAGTCTCGCTGGAAACCGGAGTCGCTTATTGGGAAACTACTCTACTGGAGCGGTAGCCCCCTGAGGGCAGGTGAAAGAGCACGCAAGAAAAAAATAAAAAAGAAGAAATAATTTGCCCGAACTGCGGCCAGAAAGTCAACCCTATAATCAGCCCAGAATCTAGTGAGTATATATGTCCTAGCTGCGGATATGTTTTCCCTGAACAACTCGCCGCAGAGGGGCGTAGTGTTAGATCAAGGGAAGAATTTGAAAGAAAGGTCCACAACTACTCAATCAAGCATGGGATAAACACTACTCCCCAGGAAGTTGCTGAGCTGCACAAAATAGCCTACAAGATAGCGAGGAGTAAAGTTTCGCGTAAGGAAGGCTTACTACATGAGGCAGAAAGCATATCTAAGGCGCTAGGGCTTCCCTCTTATAGCATAGAGGAAGTTAAGAAAGTGCTAACTAAGATGCAGAAAGAAGGTTTGCTCAAGGGTAAGAATCATAAAGCCATAATTTCCTCAATCATCTACTTCATTTCTTCTTCAACCGGCAACCTCAATGTATCCTTCAAGGACCTGGAAAGAGTTACAGGTTTACCTGAGACAAAAATCAGGAAAATGTACAGATACTTGGTCATGAGTGGCTCTCTCTCCTACAGGAAACCCCCGGCAAACAAGCCCAGTAAATACGTATTTCAAATAATTTCTCTAACTGAGGCATCGCAGTGGAAAGGTCACTTAAATTTAAGTCTCATGGCAAAGTTTGCAGAGGAACTGGGCTCATTTCTCCATGGGAAAAAGCCTAGAGGAATTGCAGCAGCAGCTGTCTACATACTTTCCTCCATGCTTGATTTCAGAATTCCTCAATCTGCAATAGCGAAAAAGGCAGGTGTTTCATCACTAACTCTTAGAAGGATAGTCAAAGAAATAAATCACAGGCTCTGCATCACGGTTGAAGTATAGCGCGCTGAGAGGAAAATCGGGGACACCCCTACCTCTTGTGTGCTGCATCTCGCGAAGTTATGCAAACATTTTTCAAGGCAAAGATTTATAAGCAGATGGTTCAAAACCTCGAATTGCAAGTCAACGTTTCAAGGCGTAAAACATATGGCATCGGAAACAGAAACCATCGAATCACTCAGACAGCAACTCATCAGCTTGAGACAAAAGTTACAGGATGTAACAGCCAAGTTGCAGGATGCCAGAGCGAAAAGGGACACCGCCAACAGCGAGGTAAAACGTCTCTCTGCTGAGCTTAGATCTCTTCGCGAACAGCATCAACAATTAAAGCAGCAGATAACGGCCATCTCGCAACAGAAGAAAGACCTCTATGAAAAACTCTCCAAGCTCCGAGAGGAGAGGAAAGTAAAAACCGAGGAGCTCGATAGTCTAAGAGAGGAAATTAAACGCCTAAATGTTGAATACAAGAATCTCAGAAGCTTCATTGGAGCCAGGAAACTTGATGAAGACGAGCTTAGAAGCAAAATAGAACAGCTAGAGTGGCAGTACCAGACAACTACTCTGCCCCCAGAGGTCGAAAAAATTATTGTAAACAAGATTCGTAGCCTTGAATCGATTTACGTTAACTTGAGGCATCTAAACGAGTTAAAGTCTAGAATAGAAGAGATTAGAAATAGAATTCCTACGCTCAAAGCAGAGATTCAACAAATTAGCCAGGAGCTAAAGAGCATTGTAGCTGAGTACTTAAAGCTGAAAGAGAGCATGCAGACGTTAAAACAGCAGCGTGACGAGTTGGTCAAAAAATTGGTCTTGCTGAAGCAAGAGCGTGACAGAATCCGGGAAGAGGCGAACTCGTACCACCAGCTTTACATCTCTCTTCTCAGCGAGGAAAGAGCCATACGGGAAGAGCTGGAGCGCGTATCAATACTCCTTAAGGCTAAGGAATTGGCGAGGTACATAGATGAGAGAAGGAGGATGCTTTACGGGAAAGCACTGGAAGTCTTTGAGAAGTACCAAAAAGGTGAACCAATAACGCTTGATGAATACAAATTACTCGCCGAGTTCAATATGATCAACTTAAAGCGAGAATAGCCGAAAGCCAAGCAAAAACAAAGGTTTAAAAACACCGAAACAAAGGGTTGTTGTGTCTCGGAGGTTTAAGGTGCAAGTAGCGCTGGATTTAACCGAGGAAGAGCAAGCCTTACACATTTCTTCATTGATCGGAAGGGGAAGCAGGGAGGGATTACTACCTTCTGACAGAATTATAGTGGAAGCCGGAACCCCACTCATAAAAACGCTGGGATTAAGGTTTCTGCCTAAAATTAAACTAGCCTCCGGAAACCTTCCTCTAATGGCTGACCTAAAGACAGCCGATGTGGGCGAACTTGAGGCATCACTTGCATATGCACTTGGCTCAGATATCGCATCTGTACTGGCACGTGCACCTATAGCTACTGTGAAATCTTTCCTTAAAGCCAGTCTCAAGTTTAATAAGAAAGCAGGGATAGACTTTATTGGTGTTCCTGTAGCTGAGCTTGGCAGGGAAATAGAAAAAGCTTTGAGCGTGGCCAGGGACCTGGGGCTCCCCGGGGAGAATATAATTGTATTCCTGCACAGGGGGATAGACGAGGAGACAATGAATGTTAACTTTTTCCACGAGTTAAAAAGCGTAATAGGCAGACTTAGGGAGCTAAGCCCAGAGACTCAAGTAGCAATTGCAGGAGGCATCACACCTCAAGCGAAGAAACTATTAGAGGACCTAGAACCGGACATATTCGTTGTAGGCAGGTACATTACGCAATCTCCCAGTATAGAGAGAATAAGGGAATTCTTCCAGTGATATTTCATTCAAGCATTGGCGGTGCTTCAAACCTCGTATTCCTCTTTTTCAAAATCCTCACCTCCCATGTAAACTTGCTGGAGATAGAAGAAGACTTCCTCAAAGTTCTGGTTTTGCCTCGAGGATACGGGAATAAAGGGAACAACATCCATAAACTCTGAAAGAAGTCTTACTATTTTCCTGGTAAACTCCTTATCCATCACATGAACCGTCTCAAAAGATGTCTCTAGTGCATCCCTCTCCGAGATCCATCTCTCTAATTTCTCTCTCTCCTTAAGATCAAGCAGATCTATTTTGTTTATAAGCGTTAAGAGAGGTATTCTGAAGCGGTAATAGACGGAAGACGATAAGAAAACCTGGGACAAGAAATCGTAAGGCTCCATTGAAATCGTTGCATCAACAAGAAACACGGCTGAGCACTTTCTGTCCGCGGTACAAAGCTCTCTGATAATGTACATCCCGCTCTGTCTATAGGCAAATATCTCCATCTGCCCAGGAGTATCTATCAGTACGTATCCTTCCGGGAGATCATAAATGAGACGTGTAACTTCGCCTAAATGCTCTACGGCTAGATCCAGGGAGGCTATTATAGCCCCATTAGGACCAAGATTGTACTTCTCTAGTACATCTCTTACGAAGACATACTCCCTAATGTCTATGTCGGGGTCATATTCTAGAAACTCCACAGCCGGATCCATGTTTACTGTCGAGACAGGTACGTTCTGGGACGATAACCAGTCCCTAAAACTAGCAGTGAATGTGCTCTTCCCCGAACCGGCCGGTCCAACAACAAATACGAGTAAATGCTGCATATCCTCTTTTAACGTTTAACAGCATTGTCGTTAAAAAATTTCTGTACGAAGTCATCGAAGATAATATATTCCTGTTAGTGTTAAGATATAGGGGAGTATCGTGGCACCTACCTCTAAGGCTTTCACCGAAGAAAAAGACATAGAGGAGCTTGAAGAGTCCTCCGTACAATTTCAGGCACTGGAACGCCGCATCATTGAAATTTTAAAAGAAGCTAAGGGGGATGGAATCCTCCAAAGAGAAATATGGAAGAAACTCGACTTAGACAGCAGGAAGGGGCTAAAGTTGCTTAGAAAGTTGGAGGCTCAAGGATTAATCATAAGAGAGCAGGTAACGTACAAAGGCAGGAAAACCTACATTCTCAAGTTAGCTAAGATACGTGAGGAAGTATATCTACCAGAATTCTTAGAGAGAATACCATGCTTTTACTGCCCCTATCTGCAAAAGTGCGCCTCTGGAGAAAGAGACATATACTCCTGCCCCAAGCTTCAAGAATGGTTGGAGAGAGATGAGTGAACTCATTCGTAGTTTTGTAGCTGTAAAGATAGAAGCCCCAGATGTACTGGCACAAATTACCAGGCTACAGACGGATTTGCAGAAAACAGGTCTTAGTGCAAAATTCGTTGAGAGCGAAAACCTCCACTTAACTCTGAAGTTTCTCGGTGAGGTTCCAGCCCCGAAGCTAGAGATAGCAAAAATTAAACTTTCAGAAGTTAAGTCCACCTCCTTTAAAATCACTCTTAGAGGAGTGGGGGCTTTTCCGAACATAAGCAGGCCCAGGGTTCTTTGGATCGGCGTAAGCAACGGTGCAGAGGCTTTGATAAGCCTAGCAAACCAGGTGCGAGAAAAGCTTTCAAGCCTTAAATTCCCAGGAACAGGTGAAGAATTTCAGCCGCACCTCACAATTGCTAGGCTTAAGGGACCCCTTAATAAGGAGTCAAGAAACATAATCGACGCCTGCAGAGACACGGTCTTCGGCGACCAAGAAATAAGATACTTTTCTCTCTACCGGAGTATTTTGACGCCTAAAGGTCCAATATACAAAGAGCTAATGCGCTATGAGCTACCCTGACTGCATAGGCATCATCCTTAGGCAAATAGAGCCGACTCCCGACGAAAGGAGGAAGATCAGTAAGAAAGCTGAGGAAATAAAGACGCTTATTGAAAGAAACATTGTTGAAGCAACTGGCGATGAGGCCGTAAAGGTAGAGTACCATGGGTCCTTTCGCCATGATACCTGGCTCAGCGGTCAAGCGGACCTAGACCTATTTATCCTCTTCCCAAAGAAGTACACCCTGGAGGAGATGGACGAATTTGTCAGGAGAACAGCGTACAAGGTGGCAAAGAATGTGAATGCCTTTGTCGAGGAGCGGTACGCGTCACACCCCTACTACACACTACTACTGAAGGATGGATTAGAAGTAGATCTCGTCCCCGCCTACAGAGTTTTTTCATCAGAGGAGGTTACGACACCTGTAGACAGGACTCAGTTGCACACAGAATATCTGCAAAGGGTCCTTTCGGAAAGACAATACTTAAAGGATGAAATAAGGATATTTAAAAAACTCCTAATCAATCTAAATATCTACGGTGCTGAGCAGAGTGTGCATGGCTTCTCAGGTTACTTGGCAGAGGTTCTGATTACTTACTTCGGCGGCCTAGAAAGACTACTTCTGGAAGCCTCAAGCTGGAAACCCGGCAGGATACATATTCCACCAATACCGGAGGCTAGAAGATTCTTCAAGGGTCAGCCGATAGTAGTTATTGACCCAACAGATTCTAGGCGTAATGCTGCCGCCTCCGTAGGGCTTGAAGCATTATCCAAGTTAATCTTGGTGGCAAAACTTTTCTCTGAGAACAAAGACATAATTTGTTGCCTATTAAATCCGCCCCGCTTAACTGCCAGCGCTGAAGACTTATTACCTATCCTTAACTCCGCAAACGTTATTGTTGCAGTAGCAACACACTACCCCAAAATGCCTGAAGATGCATTAATGGCAAAACTTCAAAGAATAGCTAGAAGGGTATCAAACGCGGTAGAGACGCTTGGTTTTAGGATTCTTAGAGTTAATGTCGGAAGGGTGAAAGGTTTACCCTCGATTTGGCTTCAGCTTGAAAGCTCATCCCTACCCTCCACATTCATACATTGGGGGCCCCCAATTTGGCATCAAAATGCACTGCACTTTGCCAGGAAGTGGATCACAAGGCAGCTAGCCCCAATCATACTGAACGAAAGATTGGCTGTTATCAGGAGTAGAGTTTCCATTGACGCTAAACATTACTTATCTAAGATTCTTCTGAGTCATGAGGAATTCTCGTGGGAGATATTCGATTTAAAAGACCTGGTCTCTAGCCTCTCGGAAAAGGAGACTCTCGACATCTACAAATGGCTAACAGGTATGGAGGACTGGACGATGTGCATACTCGCGCGCAATCCTTGCCTCGAACAGTGACTGAGGCGTCGATGAAGTTCATTGCTGGGGCACCTATGAACCCGGCAACAAAGGTGTTTGCTGGTTTAAAGTACGCGCGCAGCGCGCGCTCGAGGGGCGCCCCAGGATCAACACGGGTGAGCGCAGCTGAACCCAGGGTGATGGGTATGGAAGAGGCAAGCCTCGGGTCTTGGGGGCGGGCGAGCGGGCTATGCTTGCTGAGCTAAGGTAGCGAGCGGAGAAGGCTCACAGCAGGCTTGACGAGCTGTTCAGCGAGCAAAAGAGGTACTTCCGCGAGAAGGCCGAGCTCCTCATAGAAGAGCTGGACCTGCTATCTACGAAGGCGTCGATGCTGCTGGACTTCGCTGAGAAAATCATCGAATGCTTAGACAAAGCTTACCCGCAGGCTGAGACGAAGCTACAAAAACTACTGACAGCCCTGGGAGAAGGACAGCGTGAAAGTGGAGCCGTCCCCATGCGGAGAAAAGACGCTACACGTAGTACCAATAGGCGAAAAGTGGTATGTACGCACATACGCACAGCTATGCAGACAAACCTGGCTATTCCAACTACCAGTCCACGAGGTAAGCAACGAAGCCGAATTCCCGGATATACTGAGACTGCCCAGCGAAGAACTCTACTGCCTACAAACAGGATAGAGGACAAGTGACGAAGGAGAAGATAGAGGTGTCCCCATAATGAGCACGACCAAGCCCTGGCAGATCTTAGCGTGGGCAGCTGTGCGGTACGTTCCCTACGGATCTATATGAATGCCTTGAACCTCAACATGACTAAGCCAGCTTTCACGTGGCATATGAAGGCGAAAAGCTGGGTCCAGTAGTGGCCTAGAAAGGAGGGCAAGAAGCTGGCACAGCGAGCCGCGAGACAACACCCTCTAGGCATGCTAACATGGTACCTAGGGGGACGGATCAAGGGACAAACGCAACTTCAAATACAGGGTTGGAAGCAACGAAGAGTATGCGCCAAAGGAATTAGCGCAGCGAATCCTCCAAGCATCATACCAGACAGGCTATGGCAAGCTGCTGGACCTAGTAGACAGCGAGAAATGGGCAGCGGTAAAACGCCTACAGCCAAAACAGCATCCAGTATACGCTACATTCCAAGGTCATGCCTTCTGGCTATACTACAGCGCACGCGCGAGAGTCCTATATGCACAAGCCCTACTCAAGAACCTGGAGGAGGCGTCAAGGCTAGCCCGTGCACTCGCTATGCTGGGCATAGATTCACGGCTATACACACGGCGAGGAGGTACCACATACTACAGCTCAGTGGACGCAACATACTGAAACTAGCAGAGCGCTGCCCAGAATGGAGGAGAGCAGTCAAGGAACTAGCGCAGAAACAAAACCTGCAGCCGAAAACACCAATGCTGCGCAGGCTACTCGAGCTCGCGGAAAACCCGCCCGCGCGCTTACTTGCGCGCGCTCCGAGAAATACTAATCAGGTGCCTTGAGGGTGAAAGCCTTGAAGCATTTAGGAAAGTTAAGAGAGAAGACCCCAACCTTAGCGCGCGACGAGGTGCATACATTAGCATGCACTAGCATTGCGAAAAAGCAAAATAGGGAATGGTTTCCAGGGCTCATGAGCACGGCTTTAAGCACGCGTTAATAAATTGGGAGGATAATATGAATTGGAGAATGGGTTTAGCTAGTAGTGCGATGAGTGGGGGGAAGCCGAGGAGCGAGGCTCAGAGGGCCAGGAAAACATGTCTCAAACTAGCTGGTAATTATGCGATAAGCGAACTGAATTTCATTTTATGCTATCCCCAAGGGGACCTGCAGTGCGCTATCCAGCGTGCAGTCGAACTAAACATGCTTGGTGTCCGCGAGTTGTGTTTAGAGGGAGAGACGGAGATTTCCGGGAAAAGGATCATAGGAAAGGGCACTACAAGTTTAGTCGTCAAGGGAGTATACCTCAGCTACTATGTGGCAGTAAAAACAAGGAGATGCGACTCTAACAGAGTCTCCTTACTGCATGAAGCCAAAATACTTGAGAAGATAAAGGGTCTAAACATTGGACCAGAACTTCTAGCCGCTTCTAGAAACTTTTTAGTTTGGAAATTTATTGACGGAGTGGATTTCGCAGACTGGATACGTGGAGTGGATTCACAGGAGATACTTAGAGAAGTGCTATGCAAGATACTATACAAGCTGTATCTTTTAGACAAGCTTGGTATTTCGCACAATGAATTGTCGAAACCCTTTAATCACATAATCATTGCAGTTGCTCAGAGGGAACCATACATTGTTGACTTCGAATCGGCATCCACCTCATCAGGGAGATCAAACCTTACCCAGTTCCTCGGCTTCCTCCTGGGCGGGCAAGCTCGGTTACCGGATAAACTAGTTACTTATCTTAAAGTGGACAGGGAAAAGCTAAGTGACATTAAACAGTACTTGAAAGAATACAAGGTGAAAAGAGACTTTGCATCAGTTGCTAAGATCACCGAGTTGCTTCTGCGTTGAGACGCGCGCACGCACCCTCATAGCGCCCGTCATCTTTGGTCGGGGTGCCCCTCACCGCAGCCCCTAGTGTCGCTGTAGGGGCGCTCTGGGGTCATGGGGTCCGCCCGTTGCCGTGCATCACACCCTCCTCGGTCCCGCGCGCGGGAGCCCCAGCGGCTCGCGGGCCGTGATTACGGTTCCCCGCTCCGCTGGGGAACGGGTTTGAGGAACTTTGCGCACCTCTTTAGGAAACCTTGGTATTTTACTGCCAGCCTGCCTATTTCGCACTTCGCGTCGTTGCTCTCTTCATACTCGCTCTCCAGCCGCTCCAGGTAGAGCAGCGGAAGCCTCGCCACGGCGCACCAGTCCCTGTCCCATGTTATCCCACACTTGGGGCGCGCGCTAACTAACCGCTAGTATGTTGGAGGGTGTTTGTCTTGCCGGGAGCTTTCTCCAACAATGTAGTAGTAGATTTTGTGGGATCTTCCACCCTCACGTACCTCAACAACTCTGATGGGCTTCCAGCCGGTTATCTCAAAGTCATGGGAAACTATTCTGGTAGTTGGCTTTAGCTCGCTTTGTAGTTTTGGCTTAAGTTTTTCATTCACGCTGGTGAGCAAGTAGAGGAAGACGACGTCTGCCTGCGGGAACTTTACGTCGAAAAAGTTACCATTAATTAGTAATACGTTGTCGGAGACTCCAGCCTCAATAACGTTTTTTAGTGCTCGCTCGAGCAGATCTTTTCTTATCTCTATTCCTACGGCTCTAGCCCCGAAATCTTTAGCCGCCATAACCAGCGAGCGGCCATCACCGCAGCCAGGGTCGAGAAATAGTTCACCTTTTTTTAGGCCTGCTATCTCCAGCGCCTTCTTAATAACCTCGTATGGGCTTGGCACGTAGGGGACTATTGAGGACATGTGTTAAAGTTCTTCCCTTGATAATTTATTGTTTGCGGTTTGCAGTATTCAACTCGCCTTTAACTTTGAGTATCAAACTAAACAAAGGTATATATTTGCCTTTACATTTATTAAGGCGTGATTCATACTGGTTTAACTGAAAAACAGGCAGAGTTGATCAGGTATCTCTTTAAGAGGAGCAAGCCCTTAAGAGTCTTCACGGTAGCTGATACGCAGTTAAAAATCTCGCAAGATATAGGCATTTCCCGGCAGGCCTTGAACATACACTTGAGGAAGCTAAGAGAGTTAGGGTATATACGTACAGGTAGAGGTTTTTTGGATTTGACTGAGAAAGCTCTGCCGATTGTTGGTAAACAGGTGGGAGACTCCTTTATATTTGTGAAGCTGGATCCTCCGAAAAGGCTGCAAGCATACGAAATAATCAAGGAGTTACCCGTCGATAAGGTTTACCGAGTTACCGGGGAAATTGACCTTGTGATCCAGGTGCCGCAGCCCATGCTTGACGAGGTACTGGATAGGATTAACTTGATCGATGGCGTAAAGGAGACAAAGACTTATGTTGTAATCGAGACACTAAAGTGAAAGGAAAAGTCTTTCGTCTCAAGCGCGCGCTAGCCGTTCCCCCTGCGGGCGAGGAGAAAGCCTCCAGGGGGCTCCAGCGCGCGGGACCGAGGAGGGTGTGATGCACGGCAACGGGCGGACCCCATGACACCCCGAGCACCCCAGAGCAACAACTGGGGCGCGGTGAGGGGCGCTCCGACCAAAAAAATGACGGGCGCTATGAGGATGCGCGCGCCAATATACTAGCTCACGCATCCCTTGGCTCTCCATTAGCTAAGCTTGGCAGCCGTGGTCTGGGGTCACAGCTTGAGCATACTGTCAGTGCCAGACCGCGCACAGAGCGATGCGGCGGCTCAGACGGCACAGTGTATATTCCGCCAGATACGGGTCTTTCTTACTTTTCACCCGTTCCCCACCTTAGGGCACGCGCAATAAAAACCTTAATATGTGCATCTGTGATGTGATGAGGAGGCATATGTCACTCGTTGGTAATAACCAAAAAACGACCATCATCTACGTCGAAAAGTTAACCCAAAGTTTTCTTGAATTGAGGATAGAGGGCGAGGGTCACACGCTTCTAAACCTTATTGTTGACGAGCTAAACAGCATGCCTAACGTTGAGGCAGCGTACAGAATAGAGCACCCACTCCTTAGAACAGCGCGCTTAATGATCAGAACCAATGGCTCAAAACAGCCCCTAGATGTCCTCAGGGAAGCTACGGAATCAATCAAAAATAAACTCGAAAATCTAAAAAAACAGGTCTTAGAGTGCAATGAGCTCTAGGGATTCACTACAATTAAAAAGAATACTGAGCAGCAAGAACCTGGCACGTTTAGGAGATGCACTTGTAAACTTTATCGCCTCAGCTGCAATATCGCTACAAAGCGAAGTAACAGGCTTAAAGGTCCCCGGAAAAACTCTCCGCGAGGCTTATCACTTATCTATGCTCAGGGCACTCGATGTGAGAGGAATAGACAAGGGGGAAGCCGTAGAAGCTCTACTAGCATACGCCTGGCTAAATAACATTCTTACATGTGAAGATGGAGTTAAAATGCTGCATCGTTCTTTGACGGAAGGGAAGAATTTGGAGAGCGCACTAGCTAACTTAGTTGATTTTTTGCTCAAAGAAACTTTACGTAGGACTCCAACTATTAGCTAGAGGACTGCGCGTAAAGAATTCTTCTCTTGTAATTCCTGAAGTTTCTCCTTCTCGGGATCAAATTCTTTTTAGGCTTTGGAGGAATCTTCGGCGTAGCACTACGGACCTTTCCAGCCTTAGTTAAGCTTCCATGTGAAGGCATGCAAATCCACTGAAATGAAGAGTGAAGAAACTATATAAAGTTTGTGATCTTAGTGCGCACAAGCATCCAGCACTCTCTTGAGCGGTCTGCGGCAAAACATTGGAAAGTTTATTAGCGTGTATGCAACGCGTTAGAATAGAAATATAATGAGCTTTTACATATACTCCTTGAGTGTTAATTAAGTATGCCAAGTGCATTGAATGGGTATAGTCCTAGAGTAAGGGAACTTTTAGCGGTTGCTAATGCATTAACATTTGACCGAGTCAGATTGCTTCTTGCAGGTGGGGGAGTATTGGAAGGACTCTTAATGCCCAGGCCAGCCTTCGGTGATCCCGACGTCATAGTAGTAAAGCTTGATAACGGTTATAACATCGGCATCTCTGTTGAGAGAGTCTCCTCCATAACATTGGTGCAGAGATTTAGCAGCAAGAAAAGCGAGCTGCATGAGGGGTCAGCGCATCCCACCCATCGAGAAGAGCTCTCGAAGGAGCATGTGTATTTTCTTAGCACAGGTGGAACAATAGCTTCGAGAGTTGACTACGTTACTGGCGCAGTTTATCCCTACTTTACCGCTGAAGAGCTATACTCAATGATACCTGAGCTGAGAGAGATTGCAAGAATATCGACAAAAACCGTCTTCAGTATCTTTAGCGAAAACATGACTCCTCAGCATTGGAGTCAACTTGCTTTAGAGATCGAGAGAGTTTTCAGGGAAGAATCAGACATCAGAGGGGTGGTGATTGCGCATGGAACTGATACTCTACACTACACAGCCGCTGCTATGGCTTTCGCTATACATCAAGCACCCGGACCTATAGTGTTTGTGGGAGCGCAGAGATCCTCGGACAGGCCTTCCAGCGATGCAGCCTTAAACACTATAGGGGCAACTCTTGTAGCGCTTAAAGCTCCTTTCGCTGAATCAGTAATAGCAATGCATGCAAACACCAGTGACGAATTAATTCTTGTGCATAGGGGTGTAAGAGCCAGGAAAATGCATACAAGCAGGCGTGATGCTTTTATGAGCATAAACGCTCTTCCGCTGGCTGAGGTTAATCCGCACACGTGGGAGATGCATCTCAAGGCAAACCTGTACAGGGGGAGAGCTGATTCTGTAGAATTGTTCCCCAAGTTTAGCGATAAAGTTGCCTTGGTTAAATTCTACCCTGGAATGCTTCCTGACATTCTCAATTTCTACGTGGAAAAGGGCTTTAAGGGCATAGTTATCGAGGGAACTGGTCTAGGGCACGTGAACCAAGGATTAATAGCCACGATTAATGAGGCAATACGACATGGTGTCCTCGTTGCTATGACTTCCCAGTGTCTATGGGGGAGAGTAAACTTGAACGTGTACAGGACGGGAGTAGAGCTGTTAAAGGCAGGCGTTATTCCAGCCGAAGACATGACTCCTGAAACAGCCTATGTGAAATTAAGCTGGATTTTCGGCCAAACAGATGACCTGGAGGAGGCGAAGCAGCTTTTCCTCACGAACATAGCCTTCGAATACTCGAAGAGATCAGAGTTGGATAGTTACCCCGGTGCACTTCGGGGATGCGGCAGATGAGGCAAGTAAAAATAAAGTGTGGTCTAGAGATACATCAAATGCTTGATACTAGCGAGAAGCTCTTCTGCTCATGTCCAACTCGCCTGAGCCAGGACCCCCCTCACTTCGTGTTCACCAGAAAATTACGGCTTGCAAAGAGCGAGATCGGGGAAATCGATCCTGCGGCTTTATTCGAGTACGAGAAAGGGCTTTCATACAGGTACGAATGTCATAGGGAAAACGCTTGTTTAGTCGAGATCGATGAAGAGCCTCCTCACAACATGAACCAGGAAGCACTGGAACTGGCACTAAAGTTCGCCCTCATGGTCAATGCTAACATAGTAGACGAGGTTCACGTAATGAGAAAAATCGTGATCGACGGCTCAAATGTGACTGGCTTCCAGAGAACCTCTCTGATAGGTCTAGGCGGAACCATAAGTGTTAATGGTAGGGAAATCGGTATACAGACGATCTGCTTAGAGGAGGATGCTGCTAGGAAGGTTGAAGAGAAACGCGAGGGGTACGTAAGCTACAGATTGGATCGACTAGGCATACCTCTAATTGAGGTTGCAACCGCACCGGACATCGAGACTCCAGAAGAGGCCAGGGAAGTCGCGCTCAGGATAGGACTAATTTTGAGGGCTTTGGGCAAGGTGAAGAGGGGCTTGGGCACTATTAGGCAAGACTTGAATATCTCTATTGAAGGTGGGGCGAAGGTTGAAATTAAAGGTGTGCAGTACTTAGACTTAATACCCAAAATTATTGAGCTGGAGATTCAGAGGCAGCTCTCTCTTCTCGAGATTAGAGACGAACTGATGAGAAGGAAAGTTAAGGAGGAGGATCTACTCTTCGAACCGGTAAACGTAACGGACGTGCTCAAAGCCACTCAATCCAAGATCATTAAGAAAGCCTTGGAGTCTGGAGGCGTGGCCCTGGCTTTAAAACTCAAGGGGTTCGCCGGTCTATTGGGCAGAGAAATTCAGCCCGGGCGTAGGCTTGGGACGGAGTTGGCAGACAGGGCAAGGTATTGGGGCGGAGTTGGGGGATTATTCCACAGTGATGAATTACCAGCATATGGTATTTCAAGGGAGGAGGTAGAGGAAATAAAAGGAAGATTAAGACTCGAGGCAAACGATGCATTTATCCTGATCGCTGACTCCCATGAGAAGGCTCTCAGGGGCTTAAATGCTGCCTATGAAAGAGCCAAAGAAGCCTTAAGAGGAGTGCCGGAAGAAACAAGAGCAGCTAACCCGGATGGGACCACTAGGTACATGCGCCCGAGACCTGGTAGCGCGAGGATGTACCCAGAGACCGACATAAGACCGATTAGAGTAACAAGGGAATATTTAGAGGAGTTGAGGAAAAATTTACCCGAGTACCCGGAAAAGACTCTTGAAAGGCTTGTTAGAGAATACGGCTTACCCAAGGATATTGCATTCCAGTTATTTAATGGGCAGCAAATATATTTCTTCGAAGAAGCTGTAAAGAAGACGAATCTCCCCCCACAACTTGTAGCTGCTACTCTGACGAACACGCTTGTAAGCCTTAGGCGGGAAAACGTTCCTGTAGAAAACTTAACAGAAGAGCATCTCCTAGCAACATTTCGCGCTGTCTCTGAAGGCAAAATAGCTAAGGAAGCAATCCCAATGGTCCTTAAAGAGCTCGCAAACAACCCCGGAGCAAGCATCGATGATATTCTTAAAAAGATCGGCATCGAGAGACTTACAGTTGAGCAGCTCAGAGAGATTATAAGGAAAGCTATCCAGGAACATTGGGACGAGGTAAGACTGAAGGGAGAAAGAAGCTTTGGAAAATTAATGGGAATAGTTATGGAGATTGTGAGAGGCCGGATAGATGGGGCAACTGTCGCACGAGTCCTCAAAGAGGAGCTGAAAAGGCTACCGCCTCCTAGGGCGTGAGCGTTCCCTCTCCTCCCTAATCTTTCTGAGTTGAATGGCAATGGCCTTTACGAGAACATTCTTCTTTTGCGTTGCGTGAATCAAAATTCTTCCGCTCGACTCAAACCAGAAGCTGGGATGTTTTGCTGCCGGCTCGACCGTGACCGTAAATCCGGCTCTAGTCGCAGCCTCTTTTAATTCTTCTAGTGTAGGCTTCTCCACCGCAAGCGAACGAGAGATCCTTCTCCACCTCCTGGGCTTGGAGGAATCGAAATATTCTGGCCAAATTATGTAGCCGCCCTTCTTTCTCATTTCTCCTCTACAAGAACGGCGTTAACCACTCCGTTCTGTCCCGGACGAGAAGTTACGATCGCCTTTCCGACTTCAGTTTGTACTATGGCTCCCTTAGTTATTACGCCTCTCCTCGCCAAATCCTTGTTAGAAGGATTGTCGACAAATTTGATTATCCTGGATTTAACTGTCTTCTTTTCACTGGGGATAAATACGTTGGCCTCGCTGACAAGCCTGGCTTTAAGTTTTACAGATCCACCCATAGCCCTTACAAACCTGAGCTCGTTCCTTTGCCCAATAGTTGTTAAGGTTGGATAGCCCCCCGTTAGAGACTTCCTCTTTTTCTTGGCAATCCTTCCCTTAATCCCACCTGTTATTTTTCTTAAATCGTTGCCATGATACACTCCCATAGCGGCATCGCCCTTTTCAATTCGCCCAGGATATAAATATTTTCAGCGCATACGCGCGCCCAAGAAGTTTAGCACAGTAATCAAAAAGTTTAACATGGAAGACTTGCATAAAAACCGTGTGACTAGGGAAATAGTCTATACTAGGACAACCAAGGTAGTGCTCACCGAGGATGTCTCTCCAGAAATTTTTATAGCCGGTTTTCATGGGATAGGTCACGTTGGATGGATAGCCGTGAAGCACATAGTGACGAAGCTGGAAGCAAGGAGGGTTGGGTACATTTTAACTCCCAGTATGACGCCCTTTGTGACCATAAAGAATGGTGTGAAAGTACCCTACGAGCTTTACGCCGCGGATAACTTGTTAGCCTTCATGCCTAACGTGCCTTTGAGCATTAAGGACTCCATGGTGGTTCCTCAGATGTTAGCACAGCTGGTATTAAATTGCCGAGTTAACTTAGCTGTGTTGTTTGGCGGTCTAGATGCTTCGTTCGCGGAACCAGATGCTAAACCGAGAATTGCACCTACTAGTGCCTACTTGTCACTGTTTACCTCCAGTATTAAGAGGCTTGAGTTGCCTATCATCGACGAAAAGCTGGGGATAGTAGGACCATTAGCCCTATTGCTTACATATCTTGAAGCCGGAAATGTGCCAGCAGTCGCTATTCTCCCTTATGCAGCCGTTGAGAGGCCGGATCCGCGGGCAGCAGCACAAGCCATTGAAGTTTTTACACGCATCACCAACTTAAACATCGATGTATGTGAGCTGCTTGCGCAAGGAGTTCAACTCGAAAAGGAGCTTGCAGAGATCGAGAAGAAAATAAGAGAAGCCGTCAAGGAGCGCGAGTCACTAGTATACCACGTCTAATTGATTCACTGTCTTCTCATTTAAAAATATTTTTGAATGACTGGAGTACAAGTCTAATTTTCCTAATCACTTCCCCGGGATTTTTTAAAGCTTCATCATAATCATCAACCCATATTGAGGTAAAAACCACGCTGTTAGATAAAAGTCTCTGCTGTAGCTCATACACGAAACCCCTTGGAAGAGAATAATAGACAAGTATGACCCCCTTATACCCCTTATTCAGGACAAACCAAACTAGGTCTGCGAGTATCTCGCTGCTAGCCTCCGAAAAAACTGCTCCAGAAGCCTCATACTGGGAAAAAGGATAGAGGCCATCTAGCTCTAGCGGAATTACTGAGAAAGGCGCTGAAAGGACTATGAAATCAACATCCAGAGGCAGGTCTTTATCTGCTGAGATAATCTCCTTAATCAGGCCTCCACGAGTAAATGGTTTCTGCGGAGTTTCCTCGAAAACGAGTAAAAAGTCTCTTGTTTTGCTGTATCTACGTGCCAGCCTGTCGATATGCCTCACGACTTCTGGTCTGTACCTGCTGAGCCAGCTATAAAAGAAAGCTCCCTGCACGGGCGATCTAGTTACTGGGTGCCTCTTTGACACGTACTCGGAGTATTTCACGTAAACCTTTAAAGCCTCTCGCAAGGAAGGATGGGTCATCGTTTTCCCCTCTACTAGCTCCCACAACCTACCCTCGTGAACAGCCTCACGTATACACCTGATCTCTCCCAGAATGGTGTAGAGATTATGCTTCGTTAACAAAATAACTCTCTCCTGTTTCGGCATTTCCTTCAACTCTCGCGCAGTGTACTTTGAGCAAATAGGACAATTGCATGGGAGATCTCTAAGCTCTTCAAGCCGCAATGTCCCTCTGGGCGTCAAAATTTTATCCTCCCTAGCGTAGAGAACGTAAGAAGCAGAGTCGAACATATCCACGCCCATAGCTACAGCTAAAGGAAGCATTACTGGATGACCAGCGCCGAATAGATGCAGAGGAGCCTCCCAAGGCAGATTTAAGCGTGCAGTCATGACGAGTTTAACAAGCTCGGGAAAGTCGTACTCCTCCATGAATTGTGTAGGACCCCCCACGGCATATATGTCGAAAGGTAATTCTGACATTCTTCTGGCAGCGTGGGCAACCAAGCTAGTGTACTGACCACCCTGGATTGGACCAACAAGTAGCATGTCTTTTCTGTCTACTTTAAGCGACTCTTCTGCCCGTCGAAGCGTCTCATTAACTTCGCTCAAAACCTTCTCATACGGCTCCCCCTTCCTCGTAGGTATGTCCAGGATCACACCTATATCGGAGCCTATCTCAACTTGGTAATTCACAATCTCTACCGGATCTACCTCTACACGGCCATACACCATCAGCTGATAAGCACCAGAATCGGTCATTACTGGTGTATTAACTCCTAAAATGCCGTGGACCCCAATTTCCTTGGCTAGATTCCCGTAGTGGCGCTTGACTATATAGCTGTTTGTCATCAGAAGCTTAAAGCCTATGTTGGTAATTTCCCGGGGGTCGATTACAGGCTTGGATGGATTTATCACCGGAGTTAAGATTGGCGTTTCAACAATACCTTTCCTAGTGTAGAGCTTACCGTTTCTTCCAAGGAGATCAATCTCCTCAATTTCAAATACCTCGCTCCAAACCATAACGCATAGCAGGCTAAATTATTTGAAGTTAAAAAATTACTTTCGTTGCTCGACGCGCCTGTACAGAAAGCACTCGTCAGTGCGCGTTGCGCCTCTACCTAAATCCCGCGGGAACAATGTGCCACGGAACTCTGAAGGAAAAGCTGCGAGCCCGAGAGATAGTGGCGATGATAAAAAGTGGCAGGTGCGATAGGCAGCCTAGCGTCTCTTAAGTATGACGACGAGAGAGGCAAAGTTCGATGATCATAGCGGGGCTCAAGCAACAGCTAGCCGTAATCTTGCTAGCGAGCGCTGCAGGAGAAACAGCAACCACAAGTCGCAATGTTTAAAAATCGATAAGAGATATGGAGGGGGGCATATGAGGCACTCGCATGGTTACAGGAGCAGGTGTAGAAAATTACTTAGGAAGCATCCCCGCGAGAGAGGCTACGGGGGGCTTAGCAGGTTAATGTACGAGTACAATATCAACGACAAAGTAGTAGTCGACATTAACCCCACATTTATTGAGACCGCGCCGCACAGGCGTTATCAAGGTAGAGTTGGAAGAATAATCGAGAAAAGAGGCAGGGCATACGTCATTGAGATACTTCTAGGAAGTAAGATAAAGAAAATAATAACTACCCCCGAGCACATAAAGCCCCTTCCCACTCAACAAGCACGCTAGTAAGTAGAAGATCCATCGCTATGCACGCAGCAGCGTAAGCTCGCCTACTGGCGCACAGCGCGCACTGTCCTCAACCAGGCAGGGTTAAGGTGTACGCGTCAACGAAGCTCTCCTCTATTTCAATTACATCCAGTTCTATGTTCTTCACTCTGTTGCCTAGGTATTCCGAGATGCTTGGACTTGTCCTGCCATTGTCTCCATGGATAAATTCCTTAACATAGAATCCCCCCTGAGCATCAATAATGAATTCAGCTTCAGTTTGGGAGATTTTCCTTGCGTTGACAGAAAACACGACTTTCTTCCTTAATCTGTCAGCGCGCCTGTGAAGAACTCTGCTCGGAGTTCTCTGGCTTATAATGGCGTGGTCGAAGATTTTAGAGATTTCTTGCAGTTTCATATCATCTAGTGGTTCGTCAAAGCTTACTCTGGCTAGGTACTTTTTCCTGGCGATGGAGGAGAGACTCTTGAGTTTCTTCAGAGTTTTCCTGTCAGTATACCTCAAGTCGATAACCTCAATTAAACCCCTCGCCCTCTGGTTGATTGACTCCTGTAGATCCTTCAGGTCCACTGTTCTAACCTTGGGCCTCTTAAGCTCTAAGACGAATGGTCTTCCATTCCCAAGGGTGCGTACGTCTATATCTTCTCTACCAGCGGCATGAAGCTTTGCCCCCTCTGCCTTAAACGTCTCTATAGCTGGTTTTGAGATTAACTCCTCGACGCTGGTATTGAACCTCATTCGCTCATCAGGCCAAGACCAGGGGCTCTGCGGGAGTCCGCGAACGAGTTTCCTGTACCTTCCGTAGATGAATAGAGGAGCAGGGACGTATTCCGCGTTACCAGTAGCCAAGTCCACAATTATAGTAAGCTCCGGGTTAATTCGACTATACTCTTTACCCGAGATCCTGGAGAAAGCCTTACCTATTTCTCTGCTCGCCTCGTTCTTCAAGTTTTCAGCGCTAGACAAACTGTATCTCAGCCAGAAATCCTCTTCTCTTCGCAAAATATCAGGAGGGATACGTATGCCTACTTCAAAAGTCCTGAACTCATAGATTCTTGACTCTTCAAACAATCTCCGCGCAATCATCTCATATTTCTCGGTTAAGCCCCCGCACACGCTACACGCCAGCCTCTCAATCTCCTCACCGAATACCTTCTTGACTATTTCTCTGGCAGGCTCATAGCCGCTCTTTGCCAGGCATCTTAGCAGGACTTCATCAACTCTCCTAGGAAGCGCCTGGTATGCTTCCATGAAGAGAAGCGTCTTTATAGCTCTTCCCCTCTCATTGTTCGATAACTCGGAGCCTTTAAGGCCAAAGAATCTTCCTAGACACCAATCGCATATAGCAGGGTTTTCTCTAAGAATCTTCTCCGCCTTCTGTAAAACTTCAAGCACGGAGATTCACCTTAACTCCAGCCTCTACGTTTCTCAGGGATCCTTCGCGAAAAAGGACCATAAGGAGGATTCACAAATAGGTATACTGTTTGAGGGCTGCGGAGTTCATCGAGTACTCTTTCGACTACCAGCTTCACGGGGTCGATGTCTACCCTCTCTTTTATGTCTTCATATGACTCAAAGGGCTTTCTCTTCCTCTCCTCGATAATGCTCCAGAGCGTTTTTTTACCTATACCTTTGAGTAACTCTAAAGTGTGGGCTTTTTTTGATAAGGGCTGAGCCGTATTGAAAAAGCCTACAAAGCGCTTCTCCTGGGACTTTACGACGAGAGCAATAGCCTCTGGGAGGGTTGATTTGGCAGTAGCCGTTAAGTCTTCATACAACAGGTATCTTGCAAATGAGAGTATCTTGCCGTCAAGAGCGGAGGTCAACGAGACTAAATCTAGTGGCTTTAGCGAGGGAGCTTGATGAATAAGTGACCTCAACTCAATAAGCAGGAACCTAGAAACTCCTAGAGTTTGAATTAAGGGGGACCTGATGCCCCGAATAGCGTCTCCGTAAGGTAGCACATCTAAAATAATAACCTCCTCCTCTAGTGGCTTAAGAGGCTTCCTCGAGTAGTCTCCTCTACGGTTCAAGAATGACCGCCCCCTAAAACTTACTCCGCAGATGATAATATCTCTAAAACTTTCTTCAGCTCCTCATCGGTGTAGACCTTGCTCAAGTAAGCGACGAAAACTTTCACCTCTTGGACGTCTGAAGGCTTCACGTTTACTAGTTGAACGGCGACTACTTCGGGCAAATCTAGTTCCTTTACGAGCCTCTCGACGGCCTCACGGGCCTTTGCAGGGTCTCTTATTTTTGAAAACTTTCTCAGATACTCTAGAGTATATCGTTCAATATTTGAGAGGTCCCGCCTAGCCTCCTCCTCTTCGAGGATTCTTAGAGCTTCTGAATAGCTCAGATTTTTCTCTGAAAGCGTTTTCGGCAAGATATTCCCCCTTACTGCTTTCTCCTAA
Organism: Thermofilum sp.; assembly: GCA_020832965.1. Next base: position 43,132 of record JAJHRM010000006.1, read on the forward strand.
TAGTTTCTCTCTTCATTCATTTATATACTTATTCTTTTTCATATCAATTTTAAAAGATCCTCTAACTTGCTGTAAACCTGCTCTACGCTTCCGCTTTTTACGATAATCCTCTTTACTTTAAATGTAGCAAATACGTCTGTAGGTCTCTTGGTTCCAAAGGCTCTACTCCAAGGAGTGAGGTTTCCTGCGGCATCCACAGCCCTAATAAATTTATCAATTCTGACACGGTACGCAGTTTCGTTAAAGGAGAATTCTACAAGCGAGTTCGTCCTACGTGTCCAGTCTAAAACTCGGTTTAAAAAATTGTAACCAGTCATAGCACTAATCTAAACTGCACGAAGCTTAAAATATATTTTGTCTCCGACTTTTAAATCTCTATAGATATCTTCAGACCTTATAACTAAGCGAAGCCCACCCAACGAGCTATACACAATCCCACCCTTCTCCTTTTTAAGGTAGACTTCTCCCGACATCACTATAAGCCACTCATCAATGCTGCCTGCCTCACGCGAAACTTCAAACTCAACGCTTACACCTTCCCGCGCGGGGAAATTTGCTTCCTGAAGTACACGGATAGGTATCTCTACCTCTATGCTAGCCTGCTCAGAAGCTATCCCTAAACGCCTTACACGAGCATAGCTTAAGTCCTCCGCACTAGTAATTTTTCCCAGCATAGAGACCATTTCCCGCTCAAACATATTTTTAATTTTTCTAGCAAAAGCCCGCCTAAGGCTAAGCTAAGATGTGAACCCCTCTATCCTCCGGATGTACTCCTCTTCATCCGTCATTGCAATCTCCTGGCGCATTAAGAGCTTCTGCTCGATCAGCTTCTGTCTCTTAACAAGCCTTGTAATGTAGCCAGCGATCTGATTCCTCAGAATCTCAGAGGACATCTCCAGCACCTCTGAAACCTTCCTTTTATTGTATTCGAAATCAGTTGTAAAGGCGCCTGGGTACATCTCGACTAGCATCTTGGCAGTCCTCTTAACCAGTTTTGGTTTAACATTGCCCATTCAATCCCCCAATGGAACACTGCTTCGAAAAAATAAATTTACCGCTTTCAGATCGACTGGAGCAGAAATGTTCTCTGCAGGCGGGATATAGCGAACTTTACGTCCTCATCAGTTACGGTTCGCCTATTAGCATGCCGTGAAGCCTCCACAGCCTCTAAGGCTATCTCCGTAGCGAGTTTTTCCAAGTACTCACGCATCAAAGCGACAGCATCATCACTTACACGCTCAGCCCCCTGGCTGCGGAAAATCCTCCTCAAAGGCGCTAAAGGCAATTCGTGGCTCCTCTCTCTCCGACCCCTCTCAATCATACATCACTGCCATTAGGGTATGCTTCAAACCAAGTATTTTAACTTTTCATCAACAAAGAAATGGGAGTAAGCATATGGCAAAAAAGAGATTAAATATGAAAGAAAAATGGAGGAAGCAAAACTCTCCAGCCCCTTAACCTCCCTGCCCGAAAACCTTAAAGCCAGCAACAGCTAAAAGCGTGCGGCAAGCCTCGGGTCTTGGGGCGGGCGAGCGGAGGGGGCCTATGAGGTTCTGGACGAGACGTTCAGCTGGGAAGCAAAGTACTTCCGCGAGAAAGCCGAGCTCATCATACGTAGCGCGCGTACGGCATGGCTTGCAACGGATCTATCTGAGAAGCCTAAACCTTAACCTGACCGAGCCTAGCATTAGCTGGTATGTAACTGCAAAGAGCTGGGAACAGCAGTGGCCTACACGCGAAGGCAAAAAACTTGCACAGCAAGTTGCAAAGCAGCTCCCGCTCGGCATGCTGGCGTGGTACCTCGGCGACGGCAAAAGGCACAAGTATGACCTAAAGTACAAGGTTGGAAAAACGAGGAATATAAACCTAAAAGCCTTGTCCCAGAAATGCTCTTTGCCGCCTGAGAATCAGGCTATGCCAGACCATTAGACCTCCTAGACAGCAAGAAATGGCAGATGCTAAAGAAACTTCGACCAGTACAAGATCCAGTATACGCAACCCTTCTAGGCAAAACCTCCTGGATATACTACAACGAAGACAAACAAGTCCAAATAGCGCGCAAATATTCCTAGAGGTGCACTGATCGAAATCTCTGTTATAGCTGAGGCCTAGCACCCCCGCGAAAATCTTATAGCTTTCCAGGTTGTTTAGTTTTTACGGGCGGGGGTGCCCGAGCTAGGACAAAGGGGGCGGCCTGGCAGTTACTGGGCCCACACTTAAGATCCGCTGGCGCTGGCCTGCCCGGGTTCGAATCCCGGCCCCCGCACTATTTTTCCTCAAGATAGGCGTGCGCATGGACGTGATTGAGGCGGCGAGGTTCTAGTGCGCGTTAAACTGCTAATTTACAGGGTAAGCAGGGACACGGTTTTCCCAGACATGCTAGACCTGTCCAGCGAAGAACTATATTACCTGCAATCTGGTTAGCGGGCTAGCGGCGAGGGGGAAGACGAGGGTGTACCAAAAGTGGGCACGACCCAGCTCTGGCAGGTATTGGCTTGGGCGGCTGTGCGGTACGGCTCTCTAAGGCTCTACTTGGGGTCTTAAACCTAAACATGTTTGGGAAGTAAGTGTGAAAAGCTGGGAACATCAGTGGCCTGGAAAAGAAGCCTACAAAGCAGGTAGCGGAACAACACTCGCTAGGCATGCTAGGCACCTCGGAGACGGGAAAAGACGTAAAGAAAGA
>JAJHRM010000067.1 GCA_020832965.1 Thermofilum sp.
CTGAGGGAGTGGGTGGAGCGGCTCCGGGAGGCGAGGGAGATCAGGAGGAAGTACGCGAACTGGGAGTTCATCAAGTCGCAGCCGCCCAAGCTGAGAGTGGCACTCGAGTACTTCGTGGAGACAGGAGACTTCAGGACCGCAGCTGCGATGGCCGAGATGGGCGTGGACGAGTTCGTCGACCTAGCCAGGTACAGGGCCGGGATACCGCTCGTGTACTAGCGCGCCTCGAGCTCAGGGAGGCAGAGGCGTGTAGGTTCGGAGGAGCGCGCGCTGCGCTCGTGGAGCGCAAGGACAGGAAGCTAGAGCACTAGAGCCATGCTAGTAGGGCCAAGAGACTTCAACCTACGCGGGCGCGCTGCGCCAGTGAATGTCTGCGTAGTTGATGTGGAGCCAGTTTGCTGTGTCAACAGATGTGCAGCGCCCGCGAAGGCGATCACCGAGACTAACACCCCCAACTAAGAGACGGCTCATCCTCATGGAAGTCAAGAGTTCCCAAGAGTTATTCTTCTAAGTATTCGTTAACGGAAATTACGTACGGCGTCCCTAGATGGGGATGTACCGCCAGCGATATGTAGTTGCCGAGTTTCAAGTGTCTAGTGGCTACATCTATGTTGTACCTCATGGAGGCTACGTAGTGTATCTTTGTGCCTCTCAGCGGCTCCGGGTGGACGCCTGCGGTAGGCCCCGTCAGGACGTTAAGCCCCCGAGACCTCTCCAAAATGCGGTCTATGGTGAAGTTGAGGAGGGTCATCCCCGTGATTATCAGCGTCCCGCACCTGGGCAACAGGAGCTCCTCCTCCACGTCAGAAAACGACCCATGCCTCAGCTCCTGCGACCTCTCAAAAACCCACACGGTTCTGCCCTCACGCCGAAACCTCTCGGCAAGAGGATACATGTTCCCAACAAGACATATCGGCTCCCTCCCCACGGGCACCCCGCCGCTGGGCTCCACGTCGCCCAAAAAATACTGCGAAACAGCGTTAGCCATAGCCAGCCCCAGCACCCTATTCAGCGGGTTCAAATCCAGCAACATCTCCACAACCTCCTCCAGCCTCGGCTCCCTAACCTCGCCACCCATACCGTGAAGATCCTCACGAGGAACATGCGCAAAACCCATAGCCCTCCCGTGGGGCCCCTCCACAACAACATAGCCCCCAGACAAGCACAGACAATAATCAACAATCCTCAGCCCATCCACACGCCCAACAACCCACTCGCCAATCCGCCTAACAAGCACATCTCAGTAGGAAAGCAATCATATTAATTTTTTACCTCTTAGACGCGCACCGGCCCCAACCTCGGCCCCTCACCAACACCCAAGACATACCCCACGCAAAAACCCATACACTCGTCACTCACCCACATCCTTCAGGACAAACTTATTCACGCCATACGACAACATGCATCCCATGCCAACTGGTCATAGCTTGCTTTAAAGCTCCACCTCTTCAAAAAATTCCAGTAAGGCTATGGAACCTGTAAAACATTTCTCACCACTACCTGAAAATCTAAGCAAAGACCCTTTCCAAGTAGCTAGCTTGACCCTAGGAGAAGAAGGAGCAATCAATACACATGTATCGGGAAAAACCTATATTGGGGGACTTTTACAGTAAAACATTAGGTGGCAAGGTATTAAGGCGAAGCAGGTTCTACGAGAAGTAAGGCTTCCAGCGATAAGCGAAGAAGATCTTCCCGACCTCCTTAAGAGGCTCGGAATATATGAGGAGGTTTTAGCTGGGAAGCATCACTGCTACATCTGCGGGAAAACATTATCCCTAGACACGATAGGGGCAGTAGGCATGCTCAACGGCAAAACCATCCTCGTATGCGACAACCCAGCATGCATAGGCAAAGCCTCGAAACTATTCAGCAGGAGACAGTATAATCAAAGTTCTCCACAGGAAAGCTCCGATTAGCACGCGCGAACTCATCGATACTGCTAAGATTCGTTATCCTCAGAGAGACCCCCTCATAGACAATGAAGTTTTAGAACTTATCCAGAAGCTTCAAGGCGTTGTTAGAGGAGGGATCTCTGACCCTATAATGTGCAGAAAATACTTTAAAATGGTTATTGTTCGAGTAGCAAAGCCTGAAAAAAATCGACATGCTCCTGCAACCCCACCTGAACTATGTAAAACATGCCATAAACAACTGTAAAACATTAGAAAACATATACATCCTAGCAGCCCGGCAAACGCAACATTGCCGCAGCAAAAGCATTCAAAGAGTTTCTAAAGAACGAGCTTGAAAAAACAGGTATACAAGTGAAAACGCTCATAGAGCACGAATACATAGCGAGATACCGGCAAAAACCAGCAATGAATCAGTATGTTTGCCGAGTGAAAATTCAAAACCCCCTCCTCCAATGTCTAAAAGTTACTCTTAGCACGTGAAGCGCGCGCACTGCTTAAGATTCTTCCTATTTTTATGTTTTACGCATCGGATCACGCACCTGGTTAGCACGCTAGCGTGCCCGGGGAACGCTTAAAATCTTTAGCCTCTCCTATAAAAACGAATATGGAAGAAGATGTAGTGATTCAGGTTTTCAGAAACTACTTGGAAAATGTTGGGAAGAGCGTGCGCGCCAAACCGAAATCAGCGGCAGGGCCTGATTTTGTCGTGGAAGGCCATGCTTATGAGTGCAAGGGAACGGATTTTGACAAAAAGAGGCTATTTAGCCAGCTTCTCCAATACGCTTCCCAATACTCGGGTGTTAGCTTAGTCCTACCGTATGATGCGTTAACCCTCGAATTGACTTGGAATTAGAAGCGATAGAGCAATTTTTGAGGAGGGATCTAGAGCTATACCTGGTGGCCGATATAGATGATCGAATGTACGCCATCCGCAGAATAGGCAGTGCGGGGCTTCTCGACATGAGGGTACACCAAGCCTTGAATAGTTTGGCTCAAAAACTTTCTTCCATTAGTTCCATAGAGGAAAAGGAAAAGAGGGTTTTGGAGTTCTTGCAAAGCATGGAAAGCGAGCTTAGAAAAGAGCTTAAGGAGCTCATCATCGGAGAGGCTACTGCGCGTAAGAGTGCTTGGGAAGGCGGTATATTTTACCTAACAGCTTGAGTCTAAGTCTTTAGGTTTAACCTTAACCTCGCTAGCCGTAAATTTCAGCGTTCAGCGTCTCCTTGGGGACTCGCCGGGAGCTACTTTGTGCAGCCAATCCCTAACCCTCTGCCTGCGCTCTAAAGCTAGGTCCGCCACGAGCTCCAGCTCTCCCTTGTCGAAGCGCGCGCTACTGATCTCCAGTGCCAGCTGGATACCTGCAGCGCCTTGGCTAAACAGCTTGACAATCTGCTGTAGCCTTTTTCTCGAGCAGTGCTCAACGGTGTCTTACCGTACTTGTCACGAGCGTTCGCGTCAGCGCCGTCGCTGATCAAATTACTTTACAATATAGGCATCCCTGCCCTCAACTGCGTAATGAAGCAGTGTTCTACTTCCTTTATCCCTGGCGTTGGGATCCGCGCCGTGATGTAGCAGCTTGCCACAGCGCTACTTATCGCGGGCGTTCGCGTTTGCGCCGCGCTTCAGCAGCCGGTTTACGGCGCATGTCCGGCTCGAGGCAGGAGCGACGTACTTTGCATCATCGAACAAGCTGGGGTAAAAGTAGAAAAAGTCGCCATAGTTGCACATCTTCCTAGCACGCGAAGGATATAAGGGTGGATAGGAAAGCTGAAAATGAACCGAATGCCCGTGCTTGTGGTTGCTAATGTTATAGGGTTTAGGGATGGAAACTATCATGCCGATATAGATGAGGTTACCAGGTTTCTTCCTCACATAAAGGAAGGCGGAAGCGTAAAAGCTTACATAGTTGAGGTTAGAGACGAAAACAATAAGCTAGTGAAAAGATTCAAACCATTCAGAGAACTTTCATTAAAAATTGATTCATACCTTTATTATAACAGTTGGCGTAAATGCCTATGCATCCCAGCAGACCTCGCATCCGAACTCAATATATGCGTTAATTACCGGTTTTCCGCTATTCTCACTGCTTACGAAGAGAAGCCGCTACTGCCTTTCGAGGTGAAACCCGCAACTTACGATGCTAGAAATACTCTCGAGAATATTTCGAGAATCGAAACAAGCTTACTTTTGCTGAGCCTTGAACAAGCAGCGCTTAACAAGGCTGTCAGCTACCTATGGGATGCTAATTCCCGGTTAGAGGGGGGAGACGTTGAAGGCGCAAGAGTCTCTGTGAGAAACTCGCTCCAAGTATTGCTAGACGAATTCGTACCAGTGATAGAGGTTAGGGAAGAGAGTGAGGAATTCCCAGAAAAGCTCAAAGGGTTAATAAACAAGCTTAGGGAATTCGTCCACTACGGGGGACCTCATCCAGGTCCTGCACCAAAGACTACTACCGAAATGGTGATTTCGATAACAATAGAATTGGTAAAATACCTAGCAAAAGCGCTCGATACCAGAACCATATCCGTAAAGCCCCCTGCTCAAGAGCAAGCGAAGGGGCAGTAGCCTCAAAGACCACTCAGCCTGCGGAAGAGCTCGAGCATGAGCGCAGGGTCTTCGGTGTGGACGGGCACGAGCTCCCTCGGTCTCGCGAGCTGGATCAGCTTGGCTAGCTCGTGGGGGTAGTAGTGGCCGGAAACCCTTAACCTGTACGGTTGGAGGCCGAGCCTCCGCAACCAGCCCAGTGCGACAGCCTCCTCTAAGCCCTCCTCCGCCTCATGCTCGGAGAGCATAAGCAGAGCCAACCCGCCTCTGAGTCCCACCTCTGGGGCTGCATCTCTGGCGAACTCTACTAGCTCGTAGAGGTCGGCTGCGACCACGTAGCCGCTCGTATCCCTTAGGTCCTCGGGGCCTGCGAGCTCGATCGTCGAGGGCTCATCGGCCAGCGCGGGTGCCCTCAGCAAGTCCTCCGCGGGGAGCTCGAGCCTCCCGAGCCACAGCTCGACAACGTCCAGTAGCTTCCTCGAAGCTATGACAACCCTCCTGCCGACGGCTTTCAGCTCTTCGAGTAGTGCGGCGAAGAGGTCGAGCTCCAACCTGTGCAGAGCGACGAGCAGAGGGGCTTTGAGCGCGATCAGCCTCCGCAGCAGGGGCAGGGCGTCCTCCCATGAGAGAGGCCACACGGGCCTTCCGAAGTTCGTCCCCTCCACAACCAGCTTGTCCACCTTGATGTCGGGGTTCTCCTCGAAGTACGTGAAGAGCGTGCAGAGGTAGAGCTGCCCCGCTTGGCTCAGCTGCTCAAAGCGGAAATCCCCTGTGTAGAGCACCGTCTCGTCGCTGCCGAAGTAAAGGTAGGCTGTAGAGGGGTACGCGCTGTGCGGCACAGGCAGCGCCAGCACGCCGCGCTTATCGGCGACGCGCGGCTCAGCCTCCTCTACCGTGGCGCCGTACCTGGGCGGTATGTAGGCAGTCCAATCCGGTGACTCGCCGTACCACTTCTCTACGAGGCCCAGCACGTCCCTAGAGGGAACCCTGATCACAAGCTCGTCGGGGAGGTCCCCGAGGAGGCCGAGGTGATCGAGGTGCAGGTGTGTGATGTAGAGCGCCTCCGCGCCCTCCAGCACCCTGATGCTTGGGAGGACTCCGAGCCCCCTCAGCTCGTCGGGGCCCCTGGGCCTCACCCTGAGCCCGTACAGCCTCCGGAACCTCGAGAACCTCAGGCCCTGGTCGAGCACGAGGGCCCTGTTGCCGTCGACAACCCTGACGCAGGTGCCCCCGATCTCCGAGCCGCCCTGGACAACCTCAACGCGCACCATCACGCCTGCACCCTGGGTACGAGCAGGTACTTCACAGCCCCCACAGGGTTCACGCTCATCTTCGACAGCGGGTCCTGCACGGCTACGAGCTGAGGCTCCCCCCTGGCAATGTTACAGACGATGTAGAGCCAGTAGCGGTCTCTCTTCTCCAGCGCCACCCGATACTCAGCCTCGCTAAGCTCCGCCAGCAGCGAGGGGCCCGCATGCCCCTTCACCTCGATGTACCGCAGCTCCCCCGTCCTCGGGTCGCGGCTGAGAATGTCAAAGTGCTCCCTGCTGCTCACGTCCACCGGATCCCGGCCCTGCGAGCGCTCGTGCTCGAGCGTGATGCGCATCGCCTCAGCCTCTATCCTTCTCTTCTCCTCCATGCTCAGCTCGCCCTCCAATCCCCGTGAAACCTCAGAGGCGAAGTGGATCACCCCGAGGAGCCGCGGCTCCCTGACCTCCAGCCTGCTCAGCAGGCTACTGCCCCCTCCCCTGGCGAGGCCGAGGCGGCTCAGCTCCTCCCCGTACCTCTCGAAGTCCGCGGTCGAATACCTGAGAAGCTCGTTGGCAAAGTTCCTCAGCCTGACCCGGTCGTCGCCATAGCCTGCACTGAACTCTTGCGCCTCGAAAACAACTTTGCAGAGAGCCTCGGAGAGCACGCTCACTAGCTCCGCCCCCCTCAGCACACGGCCAGTGTTATCGACGCCGACAGGCTCCTTGTACAGGACGGAACCGCCCCTCACCGCAATGCACACCTCGTAAACCCTCACCTCTCCCTCCCCGCTTCCCAGTGAGACCACGAAAGGCGCCTTATCACCCTTGGGCAGGCCGGCCATGAGGGCTGCGAGAGCCTCCTGAGGCCTGTCCAGGGACCTCAGCGCGCCCCCGTAGGCCCGGACGTACAGCCTCCCTCCAGCCTCCTGCACGAGGTCTGGGCGAAGCCTCGCAATAGCGCCCGCGAGCTTAACGAGCGAGGAGTAAGCCTCGTTGTAGGATGAGAAGCCCACCGCGCGCTGCATGAACGACAGTACCTCCTCCCTGCTAGGCCTCCTGTACGCTCCCACCTTCTCCAGGTCTCTCTGCAGCTGCGCAATCGTCCCCGCTATCGCGTCAACCAGCCTCTGGAGAGCGCCCCTACCACCCCTGATGTACTCCCTCCTCAGAGCGTACTCCGTAACCCTCCTCAGCCTAGCCCCCCGCCTGACAGCCAGTGCGACTGGCTGCGGCGCCGCCCTCTCCTCTAGGTCTATGACATAGGCCTCCTCGCCTACGGGCGGCTTCGGGAGCCTGCCGAGCGCTCTACCCATAGCCACGAGCTTCCTGTAGAGAACGTCCAGCACATCCTTGTCGCTGTCAACAGCGAGGAAAACCGTGTAAACGTCCACGTCCCTCATCTGACCCAGCCTCCACACCCTCCCAATCCTCTGCTCCAGCTTCACCGGCGACCACGGAGGCTCGTAGTTCACCAGGACACTCGCTACCTGCAGGTTGAGGCCCTCCGACGCCACGTCTGTCGCTACGAGCACCCTCCCACCCTCCCGCTCCAGCCACAGCCGCACGGCGGCGAGCTCCTTCTCCCGCGAAGCCTCCTCGCTCGTTAGCAGCCTGACGGTGTCCGAGCCGAGAACTTTGGCGAGAGCGTCCCGCACGTAGGTAGCCGTGTCCTTGAACTCCGTGAACACGATCACCTTATCCCCAGCCCTGACATGCTGCTCCACCAGGCTAACGACAGCGCTCAGCCTGCTATCCCGCTCTATCGAAGCCCTCGCCAGCCTGACGAGCTCCCTGAGCTCCTGCACATCCCTATCGTTCAGCAGGGCTGAGCAGGCCTCGGCGAACTCGTCCACAACCCTGTCGGGGTCCGCCTCGGCCTCGTACTCCTCGAAGCCCATGCCGAGGACGGCCCTCGCGAGCCTCCCCCTCTTCTCGAGCTCCCTCAGCCTCTCAGCAGACCCCAGCGAAAGCCAGGTGGCGCGCCTCCCCAGTATCACCTCCATCGTCTTGACAGCAGCGTAGGGGCTCGAGGAGGCGCGCTTGAACATAAGCGACATGAGGAGGCCCAGGGCCTTCGGCTCGGTGCCTGTCTTCCTGTGGAAGTCGAGGAGCTTCGTCCTGAGGAAGCTGAGCAGCCTCCTGTGGAACTCCGCCTCCTCCTGCGTCGCTGGGACGATGACCGCGGAGATCTTGCAGCCGGGGAACACCCTCCTGCCCTCGTAAACCTCGTTCACGTCCAGCTTCGTCCGCCTGAACACGAGCACGTTGTGCGTGAGCGCGTAGAAGCGCGGCGTGTCCAGCCTCCTGAGGTCGGGGGTCAGCGAGGGGTCGAGCAGCCTCAAGCGGGAGAGGTAGTCCTCAGGGTCGCCCCTGTGGGGTGTGGCCGAGAGCAGGAGCACGCTCCTCTCCTTATTGCTGGCGATGCGTTCGGCGAAGCTGTAGCGCTGCGTGGGCTTCCTATCCCTAGCCTTACCCACCCTGTGCGCCTCATCCACGATGACGAGGTCCCACTCGACGCTCGCAATTGTGTCCGCGTACCTCTTCCGCTTGACCAGGTCCATCGAGGCGACGTAGAAGCCCTCCGGGAAGCGGCCCGCGGCGAGCTTCCTGAAGCTGGAGCGCTCTATCCTCCGGGGGTTCAAGCCGAAGCGGTCCAGCTCGAGCAGCCACTGCCTCACCAGGACTCGCGGCACGATTACCAGGATCCTCCTCGCGAGCCCTAGGTCCCGGAGCCTCTTCGCCACGGCGATGGCGGTGATCGTCTTGCCCAGGCCGATCTCATCCGCCACGAAGGCCCGCAGCGGCACCCTGAAGAGAGACCTAGCCAGGAACTCGGCCTGGTGGAGGTAGGGCTCGACAGGGGGGCTAGCCCTCAGCGAGGCCATGTAAAGGACTGGGTTGTAGCCCGTGTAGAGCCCCAGAACCTCCCGCACCAGGCTCAGCGACATACCTAGTCCAACCTATGGAGAACCTTGAATGCCCTCGCAGGCCTGTAGAGCGCCAGCCTCCCCCTCTCCGCCGCCTCGAGGAACTTCGAGTACCAGAAGTGGAGCTCGTACTCGTCCAGCCCCCTCACCACATCCTCCAGCTCCCTCGCCTTAGCCCGGCTCCTCAGCGTCTGCCTCACGGCGGCATACATAAGAAGTCTCTTGTACGCACTCTCGCCCACCCTGAGCGACCTACCCCTCACGCCGCGCTCCCCCAGCGATTCAGACAGCAGGACAAGCTCGCTCCAAGGGCACACTGCCGACAGCTCCGGCTTCAGCGAGTAAGTGAAAGGGTAGAAGCGGCAAACCTGCACAACCTCAAACCCGCTACTCCTCCTAACCCTCCTCTCCGTGTAAGAAACCCTCTTCAACACTTCACTGCTCACACTACCTCACTGCTTCCTCCAGCTTCCTCACGTTCCTAAGGCCCGCCGTGAGCCTGTCAACCTCGGCTGGCTCTCGCTGCTTGGGAAGTCTCAGCCTAGCGTGGAACCTGGCAGACCGGACACCAGTCAGGCTCATCGCCTCCTTCACCAGCTCGATGAACACATCGGGAGCTAAGCCCCTGCCGGAGACTGAAATCTCCTGCTCCTCAGCAGCAAGCCGAGCCTCTCCCTCCTCGAGGATCACGCCGGGGAAGAGCTTAGCCAGGTTCTCGCACTCAAGGAGATCACTTACCTCGAAGCCCCACACCACAGTTACACGCTCCCGCTGGACAGAGACTGTCAGCTGCCTGGCCACAGGCTTCCCCAAGACACTCACAGCCCTCACCTCGTAGGCGTACCTGCCCTCGTCACCGGGAGCCTCGAGCCTCCAAACGGCGGTGAAGGGCGGCGTCCCCTTCCTCGGCTCAATCCCGCCCGCGTCCACGCTCAGCTCGACAGGCTGCTCCACCTTGCCAATGGGCACCACCGAGACTTTGACCTCAATCCGCGAGCCAGGTTCCACCTCGACGTAGCTCGGCTCAACTCCCACATCTACACCCAGCACCACCTCCTCGCTTTTGCGCATAATAGGATAGGCCTTCAGCATCTCCACAGCCTTCTCCCGCGGGATACCCTGGAGCTCCAGCTCCTGCCCCTCCGCCACTAAGACGTAGTACACCCGCAACCTCCTCCCATCGAGTTGCTCCATCACCTCCGGCCTGAGGCGATCCAGCAACTTCTCGGCAGCAATCCTCCAAGGTAGCACTATGTCTGAGTCCTCAAGGAGGCCTGGCGGCCTCCCCTCGGGCACAGCCGCGATCTCGCCCAGCTCGTATACGCGGGCGAAGTACACCTCCCCACCCTTCTGCACGCCTATCTTCAGCAGCCTGACACCCTCCTTGAGAGTCTCGAGCACGAGGTCCCGCTTGATGAATGGAAGCCTCGGGTTCGTGAAGATGTAGGACAGGATATCCTTCACGCTCAGCTCCCTGTTGCCCTCCGACAAGTCCACGCCAGCCTGCTTAAGCAGGTGGTTGAACGTTTCGAAGTCCAGCTTACTAATGTAGGCTTTGCCCACATCAGGGCTCTCCAAGGTCATCTCCGCGATTCTGGCTAGCGAGGTGGCCCGCGGGCTTACAGTGCTTTTACCGAGGTCGCCGTCCGTAGGGAAAGCGATGCCATCGTAAGCGTTTATAATCTCACTGTACAGCTGCGCCACCCTATCCCTCTTGTACTGGTTCAGCTTCCTGCGCTGAAGCTCCCGCATGTCCTCGGCAGCGTAGAGCTCCTCGATCCTCTCAGCCACGGCGTCGCAGGCAACAAGCTCCCTACAGAGGTCGAGGAGCCTGTTAAGCCGCTCCTCGCTCCTGGGGTAGAGCACCGCCACAGTGTTCCTGTACACCCTCGCCCTACCCCCCGCCGTGCTGAGCACGAGCTCCCTCAGCTCACTATCGCTCGGAACTTTCGGGACGATGACCAGGCTGTACTTGGGCTCGTCCACCGGCAGCGGCTCGTCCCTGACCTCAACCACGGAGAACAGCTGCGGCGCCGCCTCCTTCTTGGAGGCTCCAGGCGGCGGGCTCTCGGTGAGTTCCTTCAAGGTCCTCACCAGCCGCTCCCTAGCCTCCACCAAGCTGGCACGCCTAGCTTCATCCTGAACTATCTCGATTATCGAGGGCATCGGGTTGAACCAGTACCTCCCGTCTCGCTCCTGCATGTAGAGAAGCTCCCTAGAAGCCAGCTCGAGCGCGTTCACCACGTCCACGGGCTTCGTCCCAGTCAGCTCCGCCAGCGACCGCTCGTATACCATGAAGGCTACATCCTCCCTGCTGGGGAAGGCCCGCTCAGGCTTCGTCGCCAGCCCGTAGACGTAAGTCCTGACGAACACCGAGGCGGCCACGGCCTGGACAAGGGGGCCGAGCCTCGCCGCCCTGCCGAGCAGGTCCTTGTCCACCACAGGCTTGAAGTACGAGAAGGCCTGGCCCAGCAGCAGCCCCTCAACCCTCT
>JAJHRM010000068.1 GCA_020832965.1 Thermofilum sp.
CGATAATATCAGAAGGAAGAATTCTCGCCATCGACACCATCGATGAACTGAAGAAAAGGGTTGCAGACACAGTCTTCATAGAGGTACGACTACCAAGCATGTCGGGACTACAGGCACTAAACATCCTCAAAGATTTTCCAAGCAACGAGGTAAAAATCTACCACAGCGCGCGCGCACTTCTTCAAAAAGAAGTCCTTATACTTCAAGTCCGACTCGTCTATAGCAACAAAGAGCCCACCATTCTTCTCAAACAAAAAAGGTGCAATCTTCCTCAAAACAACATTCTCCGAATAACACTCCCTAGCAACCTCTACATCGGCGACGTACCTGCAGCCACTATGCAGAAGTCCATGCGTCCTTCCACTTGTACCACTGCCAATAGAGCCACGTTCAAGCAACGTAACCTTAGCTCCACGCTGGGCAAGGTCGTAAGCAACTGCAGCACCAGTAATACCTCCGCCAATGACTACTACGTGTTTCAGCAAGCTCACTCAAGAAGCGCCTATATGAATAATATAAAAACCTTGTTAAAAAATATAGATTTTTAATAATTTTAAGTATATGCAGTCTTGAAGCAGATCAATCTCAGACGGAGACCCAGTACGCTTCAATTCCTTCTTAATCCATTAGAAGGCCGCTTTAGCAGTAAGGATGTTTATTGACAGCATAGTAAGCCTTCCTTGGCTTAAGAAAATAAAATACTTAAGAGCTCAGATGCATTCAAGGTTCTCGGAAGAGGAGCACATAGCACCTAATGCATCAAGCAGGTCACATAGATCCTTAAAGACTAAAATTCTTTTCTCTTGCAAAGCAACATCACTGATCAAATCTTGGAGTGTAGCTTCACCACTTAACACTAAAATTGGAATAGCATTGCTCTCTACAGCCATTCTTATATCTGTATAAATTCTATCACCAATATAGCAAACTTCTCTTGTGCTAACATTATTTTTTAAAGAAATTTCAATCAGCATTTCTGAAGAAGGCTTACCTAAAATTGCAATGGGCCTGGTTCCAGTTGTCAACTCTATTGCTTTACCTATGCTTCCTGCGTCCGGAAGATACCCCGCCTCAGCAGGGCAGCGAAGATCTGGATGTACCAGCACCCAGGGCACTCCTTTTTGTATAAAGATACAGGCATCTGCAAGCTTAGAGTAGGTAAGCTCTTTATCAAAACCTACAACAACTAGTCTAGGTGATTTGTCACTAAACTTTACACCATATTTGTGATGAAGATACCTTTTAGAACTCCGCGTAAGTAAAGGAAAAACGTTTTCTATCATGCCGTGTTTCTTTAAGTAGTTCCCAAGATGGTCAAGTGAGCTGTAAATCTCGTCAGCAGTAATTTTAATTCCTAAGATGCGGGAAAGATTCTTCGCATGTTTCTCATTTGGCTCAGAGGAATTATTTGTCACAATAACGAATCTGCGATTGCTCCTCCTCATATACTCGATAAGTTCACGTGCACAACTGAGAGGCTTGTTCCCAGCGCGCGCGCTACTATACTTTTGAAAATATACGGATGTTATTCATAGAACTACCTAGCTATATTCAAAATACGCTAATTTTTAGTGCTATCGCCTTGCTAATGGCGTTGCCGATAGCTCTCGGGACTGGCTACGTGTTGGCTAGAACAAATATTTCTGGGAAGAACGTCCTAGATGGAATCATGACCTCAGTACTTGCTATACCGGGAATAATGATGGGAATAGGTTACTTAATCGGATTTGACTACCCACTGCCATTTATCAATGAGTCTCTGAGCAGGGTATGGCTAATCATGCCTCTTGTGCTTACAGCGAGAAGACTACCATACATGACAAGAACAACGCATGCGTCTTTCCTTCAATTAGAGAAGAGCCTTGAAGAGGCAGCATTTGTCTCAGGAGCATCAAAGCTGAGAACGTTCTTCAATATCACACTACCCCTTATTCTCAAGGGAGTTTTTGCGGGAATGCTACTCTTCTTAGTAATGGCTATTCAAGAGATTTCGGCAACGATCTTCCTCTATCGTCCAGGATGGGAAACACTACCTATAGGAATATACCTTCAGTGGAACAGAGGAACAGAGTTCGGAGTTCCAGCGGCTGCAGCCTTTATTTTGATCATATTCACTCTTATCCTGTTAATAATATTTAGTAAAACAGGGCAAAGAGTATTAGGAGGAGCGTTTGCAGCTGTATGAGGTGAAATGATATGAGTATGAGGCAAGAATTTGTCAAATTAGTAAAAGTGGTTAAAACCTTTAAGAAGGTAACAGCTGTAGCAGGGGTCTCTCTATCAGTAAATAAGGGCGAACTAGTAACTCTTTTAGGTCCTAGCGGTTGCGGAAAAACCACTACTCTTCGTTTAATTGCCGGGCTAGAGATACCTGATTCTGGTGAAATCTACATAGATGACTTGCTTGTTTCAGCGCCGGAAAAAGGTATATTTGTTCCTCCGCACAAAAGAGGAATAGGCATGGTTTTTCAGAATTATGCCGTCTGGCCGCACATGACTGTTTTTGACAATATTGCCTATGGATTAAAGATTCAAAGGTTGTCCAAAGACGAGATTTCTAGAAGAGTAAAAGAAGTGTTAGAACTTATCGGTCTTAGTGGCTTGGAAGACAGGTATCCTACACAGCTAAGTGGAGGGCAACAGCAAAGAGTAGCTTTAGCTAGGGCTCTCATTACTAGACCTCAACTATTGTTGCTTGATGAGCCTCTAAGCAATCTCGATGCAAAGTTACGCGAACGAATGAGGTTCGAAATTAGAAGCCTTGTAAAGAATCTCGGACTAACTGCGATCTACGTTACACATGATCAAGCAGAGGCATTGGTCATCAGTGACCGGATAGTAGTCATGAATCATGGAAAGATCGAGCAAATAGGGAAACCTGAAGAAGTCTATAAAAACCCTGCAAACAGGTTTGTTGCCGATTTTATTGGTGTGGCAAACTTCATCCCTGTTACCGTGAAGAAAATTGCAGAAAACTTCCAGGGAATAGTTGTAACAGAGGATGGAAGTGTTATCAGGTGCACAGTTTCTTCTAGGCTCAAAGAGAACAACAAGGCATACTTACTAATTCGTCCCGAAGACATAGTCCTCTATAAAGATTCCCCACCTGGTGAGAATACTTTACAGGTCAAAGTTGTACATAGAGTGTATCTCGGAAACATTAACTACTACTGGCTAAATTATAACGACTTAGAATTTCGTGTCCAAACCTCTCCTGACTTTGAAGCTAATGAGGGTGAAAGAATATTCGCATTCCTGAAGCCGGACAAAGCTATCGCCTTACCGGAGTAGCGACGCCTTGGAAGCACAGTTTCAATAAATAGTATTCAAGGGATTTATTCAGTAAACTTACTTAATTAGGTTTTTAGTAGCATGACACGCGTCATGAGGGTTGTCTTTGAGAGACCTTGCAGAATCTTTCTTTTTCATTCATGTAATGTTTTAGCTCAGGAAGTTTCTTCCTAAATTCCTCTCGGTCTTATCTTTCCTGTTCCACTGAAGCTTGTTCCACGGTTTCTAAATTTTTAACATGAAAACAGTTTTTATGGCTTCCACTGTACTAGCTTAAACATTGCCGGAGTTCGAGAGCTAATTACTTTGAAGTGTCGAGATAGATTTAAAGCCTAGTCTTCTTTTAGCTTTTGGTTCACATGAGTACTCTGGAAAGCATCATTAATAGTGCTAAGGTCTTCTCGTTCGACATAGACGGCACGCTGATCGACAGCTACACTTACATGAGGGATGTCATCCAGATACTGCTTCTCTACTTGGGTGTCCCGGCAAGCATGCTTGAAATGCTGACGGACGAGGTGTACAGGAGCTGGTACGAGCTCGAGAAAGAGGGGGTACTGGACTACGGCAAGTTCCACTACCTGCTCGAGGATTTTGCCAGAAAGCACTCGGTAAGTGTTCGTTACGACGTAGGGAGTTTTCAAGAGCTCCTCTTTGAAGCGAGGGTGAAGGGGTCCGAGCTCTGCAGGTGCGCAGTGAAGCTCCTGTCTGAGCTCAAGAAGAGGGGCAAAATCGTAGTCTCCGTCTCCGCGGGTGACGGTGTGCCGGGAATGAAGCATAAGAGGATCATTGAGAGCGGGCTTGCCCCCCTCTTCGACAGGATACTCGTTGTTCAAGAGGATGTCCCCTCAAGGGTGGAGGCGTGGATGAAGCTGGAGGAAGAATTCAAAACCCCCAGGGACGAGATAGTCCACGTAGATGACAGGCCCAGGCTTGCACTAGAGGCTTTTAACGCAGGCCTTAAAGCAATAGTCGTCAAGACAGGATTCTACGATCCTTACTTTAATTTACCTGGCAGTATCCCAGCAGTGGACTCCCTCTGCACACTACTGGACATGGTTGTGAAGTTGCCGCTGAAGCAGTGAATAATATTCAAAGACTCCTCAAATAAATTTATGAAAATGGTGAAATGATTTACCTGCATGACTGACACGGCTTCCTCTTTTACGATCATCGTAGTATTCGCACTCTCAATTGCTCTCGGCAGAGTATTGAAGATAAGGATTCCACGCGCTGTGTTTCAAGCAATGGTGCTGGTGCTTGTCTGGAGCATAAGCGCGTGGTCAGCTGCGAGCGGTATTGAGGCTTTGAAGGCTTCCCTAGCACATACCCTGGCGTTTCTAGCCCTAATAATCCTCTCTGTGCTCGTTGTTGGCGCTGTCTTCGTGGAGGAAGGAAAGAAGTCTTCAAGCCCTGTACACGTGCATCTCAATTCCCCAATTATTCTCACAGTGCCTCTCGGCTGGCTAACAGGGATATACGCTAGCTGGCTCCGGGACCTCCTTTCAAGGATTATCTGGCCCCTTGTCCTAGCAGTTATCTTCGCGACTGGCCTCACGATGCAATTATCGATAACTTCGCGAGCGGTGAGGAGTGGAGGGAGGGTTGTCCTCAAGGCTCTCTCGGCAACAATTACCTCAGCATTCCTAGCAGGGCTCGCCGCCTCATTCGTACTCAGAGTTCCTCTCAACTACTCGCTATCCATAGTCTTCGGGCTTGGATGGTACAGCTTCGCAGGGCCCTTCGTTGCACAGCACTTCGGACCAGTAGGGGGTCTGACCGCTTTCCTGGTCAACGTCATGCGGGAACAGGCAACGCTTATACTTACCCCTGTACTAGCAAGGTTTAAGGTCTCGACGGTGAGCCTGGGGGGAGCAACAACCATGGACAACACCCTTCCAATATACATCTACACGTATGGCGAAGAAGCAACAGTGCCAAGCATAATACATGGCTTCGTACTCACGCTCCTCGTACCCGTCCTGGAGACACTCGCTATCATGATCCCTGCTTGAGCGAGGCGATGAAACATGAAGAGGCTATACGTCCTGCCATTTGCACTATCCTTCCTGCAAGGTCTTCTAGTCCCTTTGGTCGTCCTCTACATGCTAAAGCTAGGCTACGGAGAGGCAGAGATAGGCATCGTGACTGGATCATCCTCACTCCTGTACATCACTGGTGCACTGCTGTCATCCTTCCTTGTGAGCAAGCTCGGCGACTCGAGAACGTTATCACTCTCACTCAGCCTCATTGGAGCAGGATACATAGCCCTCCCCCTCTCCCGAACCATTCCAGCCATATTCTCGGCGGTCAGCCTAGTCCTCTTGGGATTCGGCGTATTCTGGCCATCAATCGAGAACGCAGTTTCAAGCAGCGGTGGACAAGTATCCTCCTTCTCCTTCTCCTGGAGTTCAGGCTCCCTCCTAGCAATGGCATCCGTCTACCCAGCCTCCTTGATAGAGCCGAAACTAGCATTCCTCCTTTTTGCGGCGTCTTCCCTGCTCTTAACCCCTCTGGCCAGATTCGGCTCAGTGAGGAACATTAAGCCTGCATCAATCAGCAGAGTTTTAGCATCAGTTAGGAGGGCGGCTCTAGCTTGGATTCTCTGCATCACATACTCGACAAACTCCGCTGGACTAATCACCTTCTATCCCATACTCGTGGAAGAGAAGGGGATGCCGCCCATCATGCTCTCGGCAACACTCTTCACAATGATTTTTTCCAGGACGACTCTTTTTTACCTGTACGAGAGGATTCCCGTGAAGCTTCGAAGACCGGACATCGCCTCGCCTCTGATGCTTGCCCCGGCCCTCATAGCGTACACGAGAAACCCCCTCTCCCACATAGTTCTAGCCCTCTTTTCAGGTTTAGGGCAGGGAATAGTGTACGGCAACGCTCTGGAGAGGGTATTTAAGAGGGGGGGTCCTTGAAGTCCACCTATACACATCACTCTTTGAGTCATTTATCGGGGCAGGCTACTTCTTCGGACCAATAGTCGGAGTCACTTTTAGCAAATTGATACTGGTTCAACCAGTGGTTTCGACAGCCTTCATAAGTTTCCTTCTCACACTAGCTTCGTCCAAGCTCTCGCCGGAGGAGACGCGCTGAGAAGCTCACGCACTTGAAAAATTTTTATAGAGCTGAAAAGTCCATATTGACGAAGATAAAGTACAGTAATGTAACAGAGGATTCGCTCTTTACCCCTCACACTTTCTGGGGTGGTGGGGAATGTACCCAGTAGAGGTACACAACCTCAGGAAGACGTACGTAACGAGGAAGCGAATAGGCTTGTTTAAGACAGTTGAGAGTAGAGTAGAGGCATTAAGGGGGGTTTCCTTCACAGTCAACGAGGGCGAGATTCTGGGAATACTGGGTCCTAATGGCGCTGGAAAGTCCACATTGGTTAAAATACTGGCCACCCTTCTGCTCCCAGATGAAGGTTACGCTAAAATTCTCGGTCACGACATTGTCGAGGAGAGAAGCACAGTGAGAAAGCTCATAGGAATCTCTCTAAGCGTGGAGAAAGGCTTCTTCTATAAACTCACTGCTAGGGAAAACCTAAAGTACTTCGGCATGCTCTACGGTTTAAGCGGGGGGAAACTCGAAGAAAGGGTGAGCGAAGCTCTTAAAGCAGTTGGGCTGCAAAACCTTGCCGACAAGTTTTACGAAGAAATGTCCCTGGGAATGAAGGCGAGGCTCAGCATAGCTAGATCCCTGCTCCTAGACCCGCCAGTCCTCATATTGGACGAGCCAACCCTTGGCTTAGACCCCGTAACCTCCAGGAAAATTAGACAACTACTAGTAAACTTAGCCCACCAGAAGCGCAAGTCCGTGCTCATAACAACGCATAACCTGTTTGAGGCAGAGCTAATATGTGACAGGGTTGCAATTTTGTCGGAGGGAAAAATACTGGCAATAGACACCGTTGATGATCTTAAGAAGCGCATAGCGGACACGGTTTTCATCGAAGTTAGGCTCCCCAGCGTCTCAAGCCTCCAGGCACTAAACCTGCTCAGGAGCTTTCCAAGCAGCGAGATTAGAGTCTATCACAAGAAGGGCGTCGCCGAGAAAATCGTCCTCTCGGTACCCGTATCGCAAGCCGAGGAGATCATGGAGAAGCTACTCCACGAAGTTAAGGCATCAAAACTAAAGGTTAGAAGCATTAGCGTGCTTGAGCCAACGCTTGAGGATGTATTCGTAAAGCTGACGGGTCACAGGGGTGTCTAGAGTGGAAGTAGGTAAATTCGTCAACCTGCTCAGGGCGGGGCTATACTTTGAGACCTGTATCCTGAAGAACAATAAGGGACTCTTCATCGCATTGCTGGCCAGACCCTACCTAGTCCTAGCCATGCTTCACTTCCTGCACCAGCAACTGGGAACAGCAACCACTCTAAAAGACCTTGTCTTGCTAAGTCTAACCGTGACGGGCTCAATAGACGTTTTGTGGGATATTGCAGGCAGGGGAATCATTCTAAGAATGCAGGGCACACTTCCCTACTACGCAGTAGTCCCGGAAGGCGTACTGACATCATTAACAGTCACCTTTATACCTAGATACCTGCTGGAAAACCTCTTCAAAACCCTCATATTCCTGCCACTACTCATCATCCTCCTGGAGCCAGCTATGGCTCTAGGCTACGTTGCAAGCACTTACATCCTTATAATCCTCGGACTTCTTCCACTAGTAGGCCTCGGCGCGTTCTTGGCTGGCTTAGCTCTGCTTACAAAAGAAGAGTCTCCGTGGCTCGAATGGATAACGCCCCTAATACTCCTCGCCTCTGGAGCCCTCTTCCCAGTGAGCGTGCTCCCCCGCTGGCTCCGGGCCATCTCTAAGCTACTTCCAACAACATACATAGTTGAAGCCTCCAACCTACTAACACGAGCACTCAAGGCCAAGAGCGTCCTTGGCAGCATGATAATAGCCATAGCTCTTCTCTCAATTGCCTACAATGCCGTATTCAGCAAACTCGCCAAGAGAACGGAGGAAAAACTTTTGACGAGGGGCGTCTAAGTTGGGAAAAATTAGAGCCATTATTTGGCTGCACACACTGAGAACAAGGAGGTACTTCCTGTCCATGGCTTCAGGCTCACTAACAGACACACTCTGGATAATTACCCTACTCCTGGGCTTCACACTTACTGGTAAAACACACCTCCTGCCAGAGAACTTCCTCGGACTCGTTGCATGGACAATTGCTTCAAACGCTACGTGGATGATTGGTGGGTGGGTAGACTACCTAAGCGTTCTGGGGCTCATAGAGGAGCACGAAGCCAGAGGAACCCATCTCCTCCTCGTTTTAGCGGGGCGAGTCATCCCCCTGCTTACAACTTCAGCAATAACTTCCCTGCTTACGCTACTATTCCTCAAGATCATCGGGCTGGAAATTCCTGCACTCTACCCCACCTACACGATCGCCTCTCTGTGCATTCTGCTTATACAGTCAGTTGAGTACGGACTGCTGCTTGCAAACCTAGCGCTAAAAACCGGCGTACCAGGCTACATGCTTGACATAGCAAGCCTAGCATTCCTAGGTCTAGCCATAATGCCCGTAGAAGAAAACCGGCTGAGGTTACTCGCCCCTGTCCCTCTCCTGGGACCAATGCTTGCTGCAAAAGCTTCCAGCAAACAACCAGTGAATAGCGATGTGCTAGCATCTCTCCTGCTGTCAACCCTGTTAGTAACGTTTGTCCTACTAGCTGCGAGTAAGAAAGTTATGAGTGATGCGCGAAGAAGAGGAATAAAAACTATTGGCGAGGTTTAACACCAGCTCCACAGCAGCATTTCATCCCTCATTGCCCAGGGGGCTACTCAAGAGTCTTCGTCGTTGCATATTCCTCGCCGCCCAGGTGGAGCAGGGGCATAACGCTCGACAAGTCGTATGTCGAGTCTTTCCAAGCACCACGCCTAACTCGGGCAACCCTCACCTCCCCCACAAATATTGAGTGGTCCCCGCAGGGATACTCAGCGCTAACCCTGCACTCTATGCAAGCCAGCGAGCCCATGATGCATGGAGGCTTAACCGCGAGCGCGGGAAAGATCTCAATCCCGTACTCGGCAAACTTGTCCACCCTACTCCCACTAGTAGAGCCAGTCTCCTCTACAAGCTTCAACATACCCACCTCCACGGGACTCAGAGTAAATTCCCCAGCTTCTCTTATTAAGCTGTACGTGTGTCTCCTAGGTGATATGGCAACAGCAACCAGCGGCGGGCTAACAGACACCGGCATCACCCACGCGGCAGGCATCACGTTCGCCCTCCCATCCTTACCGATAGAGGTCACGAGGACAACGAGCTTTGGGTGGAGAAGCCTCGTATGCTGACGTAAAGCAACCTCAACGTATTCCGGATTGCTCATACATGGTGCAGAGCGCTAGACACGTATAAAAGTTATGCGACACCAGCTACTCCACCGAGAACTCCTCAGAGTGCATCCTGATCTTCCTCTGAACCCTTTCGGGCAGGGACTCGTCCTCAAGGCGCCTCTCCAAGGGTCTCGCAACCACAACCCCAACGCCGTCCTCTATTTTTACCTCCCAGGCCCTCAAATCGTGAGCAGTCTGCCTCATCTTCTCGATAATGATGTACCTCGTCAGCACGCCGTTGATCATCCTCCGCTTAAAGTGGATAATCCCGTCGGCAATATGCTCAAGCCCCCACCCAAAGGCACTACCAGTCGTAATCGCGTACTGGCTCGTAGCCACGATGGTGAAGCCCCACTTATTCAGAATCCTCTTCACAGTGTAGCTGTCCTCCCTAGCCCTAACGGGAGCCCTCAGCCAAAAAGCACTCATCGAGTCGATCACCAGCCTACGGGCGTTCCTGCCAAGCCTCTTCTTCGCCTCTATAACCCTGCTAAGCATTTCCTCAACAGCAAGCTCTCGCAGCGTCCACTCATCCTCCTTCTCACGCATCAAGGCATCAATGATAACCAGCCTTCCGGACCCGAGAGCACCCGCGAAATCCATCTTAAACTGCGCCGCCTGCCTCACAATACTCTCCCTGCTCTCCTCCGTGGTCACGTAGATAGCGCTCTCCCCAGCCTTCAAACCAGCCCAGACAAAGTGAAGACAAGTAATAGTTTTGCCTGTGCCAGGCATCCCTACAAGGGCTACAAAGAACCCCTCCGGAATCCCGCCCCTCACAAGAGCATCCAAGCCAGGAATACCCGTAGACAGCCTCCTAACCTCCACACCTAACCTATGCAGAACAATCAGTTGGAATATTTCAGTCTTTCTCTGAAGTAGCGCGCAGCGCGCGCCACTCCTTACCCCGCCTTTTCGCAGGGGTTATGAGTTTTACTCCGCCGGGTGTCGCCAGGAAGCTGAGCACCCTGATCTGCTTCGGTAGCTCTGCCTTTATGCCCAGCGCCTTTAGCCCCCTAGCCATTACACCCAAGCCACCGTTCACGTCGCTGTGCATCGTGTGCCCGTGTGGGCAGCGGATGAGCCCTCTGGGCTTCCTCAAGACCTCGCAGCCGTGGTACGCGCACTTCCTCGATGTGCCGTCCTCGCTGACAGCAAACACAGGTATGCCAGCGTTCTCCAGCGTCGTTGCGAGCCTCATCAGCTGCCTCCGCTGACCCCACATGTTCACGTTGCCCTTCCCAGGCTTCTCCTGCGATATGTACCATGGGTATCCTATGAAGA
>JAJHRM010000069.1 GCA_020832965.1 Thermofilum sp.
CAGCGCGGCCGGCATCCCCGCACCAAGCGGTACTGCAGTTAGCTGTGTTCTGAAGACCAAGTACCCCGACAAGGTGGTAATACCCATATTCATACTGAACTACAAGGGTCCCGTAGAGGTGGGAGCCCTAGCACTGGCTGCTGAAGCTGTAGGTTTGGATGGCATAGCAATGACTATGGGTGATGAGCCTAAATACGGGGACCCCCTAGGTCCAAAGTACTGGAAGAGGACGGAGGACGCCAGGGATTTCTTGAGGAAAGAGGTCAAGCTAAAGACCCTGAAGCTCGGATGCCTCCTATCACCGAGACCCTGGAGGGAGAGGTACGGCACAAAGGAATTTAGCGCGAGGGATATGGTTGAGAGAGTGAAGACGGGGTGGGACTTCGCGTTCTTCATGAGGCTCACCCAGGAGACCCTGCCAGCACTTGCAGAGGTATCTAGAGAGCTCAAAAGCGCAAACATACCTCTATACACGTACTTCCTAATCGAGACCCCCCGCAACGTGGAGATATTGAGGAGGATTGGCTGGAGCCCCACAACAACGATCGACAAAGCTGTTGAGTTTGCTGAGAAGCTTGAAGGCCTAGTTGACGGAATCATAGCAACGTGCGCAGGGGATTACCAGGGAGACCTGGAGCTCTTAAAGGCGCTACAGAGGGTCAGGGGGAAGTAGGTGGAACAGTGTCTGAGCTGAAGTTTAGACCCGTATTCGCATTCCTCGACACCGACAAGCACGCAAGCCCATTCGACATACTCATGACGATAGACCTTGTACCCGACGTCGTAGTGCTCAAGTACGAAAACGTAACCCCGGAAGACGTCGAGAAAATAGTCTACGATGCCCTGTTCCCCAGAGGTCCGAAGGGAGTAAAGTACACCAAGATCTTCGTCAACGGGAGCAAACTGGAAACCGTAAACGCCATCGTCGAGAAGATAAAGAAGTGCATGTTCCCGCCGTTTGAACTCTCCGTGATCGTTGACCCAAGAGGCTCCTACACGACGGCTAGTGCGGCAGTGGTAAAAACCCTCGAAGTGATGCAGAAACTTGGCTTAGGCACGATAGAGGGTAAAAACGCCACAATACTGGCCGGCACGGGTCCTGTGGGGGTTGCAGCTACATGGCTCTACGCAGCTGAGAGGGCCGCAAAGGTTACCGTAACCTCGAGAGAACTTGCAAGAGCTCAGAACGTAGCATCTAGGGTCAACGAGGAGCTAAAGACGGACGTTGTAAAGCCTTTCCAAGCCAGGACCCCGGAGGACGTGGGGAGGGCTATAGAGGATGCGGATATAGTCCTCGCTACGGGCGCACCAGGAGTACAACTCTTACCGCTAAACATCCTGAAAGCGCATGGAAGAAAAGTGAAAGTGGTCGCAGACTGCAACGCAGTCCCACCCTACGGCGTAGAGGGTCTCGAACCGAAGTGGGATGGAAAGGAAGTTGTACCTGGGGTGTACGGGGTAGGCGCACTAGCCATAGGCACACTTAAAAACAAAATCGAGGCGGAGCTAATCAAGAAAGCCCTGCAGGAACCAAAGGGCATATTCGACTTCAGGGCAGCCTACGAAATAGGTAAAGCAATGCTCCCGCCCGCTAAGTAAGACTTTTACGAACTCTTCTCTTTTTTCAGCGCGCGCTGTCGCGCTCACTCCGTATATAGATCAGTCTGCCCCACTTAACCACTTAATGCTTAAGTAAAGGTGGGGCCGTGTTTAAGATTACCAAATCCACCCTATCCCCTAGGATTTCAGATAACCTATTGATAGGTAGTAATCAAGCAGATTTTCAGGAGTCGATGAAAGCAAGACGTCACTACCCTCTTTATCAGTCCCCCTAGCCTTAGAGCCGAATAGGTAAGCAACTAATACTCTCTGCCAATCAAGGTCATCATCAAATACCCTTCTTAATGCCTCTATAACCTCCTCCCGCATCTTCACACCATCCTAGCGCGCGCCACCCGTTCCCCCGTCTTTTTTTTTCACAGGGTTATGGTTTTAACCTCGCTGGGCGCGGCTATAAAGCTTTTCGTTGTGATGCGTTCTGCAGTAGTACATAAAGTAATATATGGGATCACGGTCTGGGATCATAAATTTTTAATACTTTTGCTCTCTCCATATTATTGCTGGTGAAAGACATGTCTGCCTCCGAGGAGCTTGTAAGCGCCATTGTTAACCTTGATGAGAGGAGGGCTGTCGAGACGACTAAGAGGCGTTTGGAGGCTGGCGAAGATCCTCTCAGAATATTGGAGGATTTGACTAAGGCTGCCAACGTTATTGGTGAGAAGTATGAGAGGGGTGAGCTCTTCATCGCCGACCTCGTTATGGCTGGCGAGATACTTAAGGAGGTTTCTGACCCCGTGAGAGCGCGCGCGCTAAGATAACAGCATTCCAAGCTCAGCTCTTTACAGAACTTATGAAGAAAGGCAATATAGCATTTCCATTGACAAATGCATATACTCCGGCAGATGTGATTGGGGACTTCCTCAGGCATCCGACAGGTGCCATGCTAGATATCAGGAGATACCCAGAGGACTTTAAAATGGCGTGTGAAGTGCTTGTGGAGTATATTCTCAAGGTAGCTACAGCTGTACCACCAATGCCACCACTCACACAGTTCTTCATACCGCTTCACCTCAATGAAATGCTACCCCCAAAGCTATACAATGAGTTTTACTGGCCTTACCTAAAGAAAATAACTGAGACTCTTGTTGCAAAGGGCTATAAGGGGTTTATATTCTTTGAAGGGGATCACCTGCCTCATGTAGAAACGATACTCGAGCTACCGAAGGGCTGGGGCATCGCATGGTTTGAGAGGCCCAGAGACTTCATAAAGGTTTGGGAAACATTAAAAGGACATACCACAGTAATGGGAGGAGTACCACCATCCCTGATTGCAGGTGGCACTCCTGAGAAGATAGATGAATACATAAAGAATTTACTGAGCAAGATAAAGCCTGAAGGAGGCTTCATTTTATCACCTGGAGTAAATGAGCTGCCAGCTGGGACACCTGTAGCTAACGTAAGGGCATATATTAACGCAGCACTTAAGTATGGCGTATATTAGCGGGCGAAACCTAGCTCTAGAAGCCCTTGAGAGAAGTGCTCCCCGACGCCAGTTACCCGCACAAGATCCTGTGAACACAAAATTTTTTATTTTTTATAAATTTACAAATATATTCTCACCTAATTTCTTAGTCTAGTTCTCTAATAGCAGTCACTTAGCAATCGACTTGCATTTTAATCTTCCCATCAATGGTTGGGAAGTAGAGGAGTAACTAGCTAAAGAACATGAGTGAGATCGTACACCATCCGGGTTGCGGGCAGGAGCATTGCTACCCTGTCTAAAATGCTATCTCCTGCGCGTGCTCTGCCGATTAGGATGGTGCGTGTAGAGCCCTCTACATTTATGCTCCTCTCGTTAGCAAGTGCTGGAACGGCTCTGTCCAGCACAAGGTAGTAAGCGTAATCGCTCACCACTTCTCCCAGAAAGCATGGCTTACCTAGATCCTGGTGGCCACTCACAGAACTGACCAAGAATTCACCTAGCCGCGGGAAGACCTCGTAAATACCAACAATGGAGGTCGTAGCTCTCGGGTTAACCTCGATGACATGCATGCCTCCATCGCTCCACACAACATCTAAGCCAATATAGCCTCTAAGCGTGGGGTGGCACTCGAAGAGCTTGCTGAGAGCCGCCTCTGCCTCTCCCCTAAACGTGCTACTTCTGATGGGCAGCACTCCCCCGACGTACCTAAGCCTGCTACCATCTAGGGCTATCAGCTGCAAGTTTAAAGAGTAGAGCAGGTAACCACTCCTACCGTAGATAACTGACACGCTTCCATGCACACCACTAACATACTCCTGAACCAAGGCTCTACCACTCGGATCGCACTTCGCAGCCTCGCGCGCAAGCCGCACAGCGTCACCCTCGTCCTCAGCGAAGTAAACACACTCAGACCCAGCTAGAAGGGCTGGCTTTACTACGTATGGCGGGTTCAGCTCACTCACGCACGCACGGTCAATAACCGGGCCCTTCACTAGCACGGTTTCCGGTGTTTTAACCCCGCATCTTTTAAGGGCAAGGAATGTGCTGAACTTGTCCGAGAAAGTCTCCACCAGTGGGTGTGGAGGACCCAAGAGACTGCTACCCACAATCTTAGATAACCTGATAAGCTCCAGTGGAGGGGCGACAAGCACTACCCAGTCGAAGCTCTCCCTCGCACGCTCTAAGCAGCGGTGGAAGTCACCCTCGTCACCTACCACCACTACTTTATTCCAGGGCACCTTGGGGGCTCTACTGCTAATGGTTAAGTAGGCCTCACAGCCGGCCGTGCTCAGCGACCTGGCAAGCGTAATAGCCATAGCGTAGGCTTCTGGCAATAAGTCAAGGTAGCGGCTCTGATACACACTTAACACGTACTCAGACACAAGGATTTTCACAGCTTACACCGCAAAAGTTTGACCCCAGAGAACTTCAATATAGTGGTCTGCGTATGACCCCCTTATGTATCGCTGTGGCCACCAGGACCCCGGCCACCCCCAGGCTTTTCAAATACAGTACATCGTTTTCATCCCTGACGCCTCCCCCCACGACGAGTTTTCCGGGGAAGCACTCAGCCAGCTTCGAGGCAACAACCCTATTCACCCCAGACTCCGTACCAACTCTGCTTAGATCGATGACAAGGATCTTCTTCAACTCCGCTGCTTTGAAAAGCTCGAGGACTTTCTCTACCTTTTCACTAGCGTTTCTGAACGTTACCTCGTCTCCACGCATATCCAAGCTCACCGCTCTCCCACTGAGAAAACCCACCTCTCCAGGGTACTCCACGTACTCTGTTCCGATAACGTACGTCACTTCATTGGAATCAGCGAGGCTTAAGCCTCTCCTCCCAACGTCAGCTAGCACTCTAAAATTCAGCGCCACCGCCGTGCGAACTACGCTGCTGTTGTCCCCCCTACCCATAATAGCGTCCAAGTCAGCTATGTAGACAGACGTGAAACCCATGCTTTTGAGACTGCTAAGAATGGGGTACGGGTGAGGCACACCCGACAACACGCTACCCTTTAGGGGTTTGTACTCCTCTCTGCGGCCCGCAACTGCGTGGACAACTAAACCATCCATAACGTCTAGGACGGGAATCACCTCCACCAAGCAATGCTCACCAAGATTTGCTACTGCAATGACTTTTAAATGCATAGATCTTCTCGGCATTTCGGTAGCAGCGGGGAACTGCGCGTGGATACGCTTAAATCCCTGCTTTAAACTGCTTACGGGATGGAAGCTGCGCCAGCTTGATGATTCGTAATGAATATACTGGGACTCGACATAGGGGGAGCTAACGTTAAAGCGGTTAACACCATGCTCACTCCCAGCGGGAAGGGTGTAAACCTTACTGGAGTAGTGCGTAGGTATCACCCGCTGTGGCTGCGGGGAGTAGAGTCTTTGAGACTCCTCCTCAAGGAAATTAAGCAAGAGTTCTCCCTAAAGCCAGGGGAGTACTATGTGGGGGTAACGATGACCGCGGAGCTGTCCGACGTGTTTAAAACGAAGCATGAGGGGGTAAAGACAATAGTAGAGGTTGTAGACGACGTGTACGGTGATGCTAGGGGGGTGCACTACGTATCTGCAGACATGGAGCTGGTGAGTTCTCCCGAGGCCTCAAGAAGCTACCTGAAAATTGCCGCAGCTAACTGGGCTGCCAGCGCGTGGCTACTGAAGCACAAGTGCCTAGAGTGGGGTATGCGCGACGCGCTATTCATAGACATCGGCAGCACGACGACAACAATAATACCTATGGTTGATTGCAGCGTGAGGGTTAGAGGCTACACTGATCCCGAGAAACTGGTCTGCGGCGAACTTGTCTACACGGGTGTGCTTAGAGGCAACGTAGCCGCGCTAGTGGACCGGGTTCCATACAAGGGTTTCTATGCTCGAGTGTCTTCAGAGAGGTTCTCTCTGATGGGGGACGTCCACCTACTGCTGGGACACATCAGTAGCGAGGAATACACCACTGAAACAGCTGACGGGAGGGGGACGACCCTGGAGGAGGCTGTGCAGAGGATAGCCCGCGTGCCCTGCGCTGACTCCGACATGGTCAGCTTTGAGGAAGCGGTGGAGATGGCGCGGTACATATACGAGAGGCAGGTCTTCGCAGTGTTTGAGGCGTTAATGCAGGTTAGGTCGTGGCTTGCATCGCAAGGTGTTAGGCTGGACGAGTTCACTGCCATAACTGCTGGCTTAGGCGAGTTCTTGGCGGCGGAGGCAAGCAGGAGGGCTGGTTTCAGAAGGATAGTGAGCATCAACGAGCTTGTAGGCGAGAAAGTGGCAAGCGTGCTGCCATCCTACGCCTCAGCACTAATGGTGCTCAACAGGGTGGTTAGCCGTGGGTAAGCTAGTAGTGCTCAAGTTATCCGGGCACTTAATCAACCACGGAGAATTTATTCAAAGCACGCTCAGCGAGTTGAAGTCCCTAGCTGGGGTGGCTAGATTCGTGCTGGTACCGGGCGGCAGCGTATTTGCGGATTTCGTGAGAGAGCTGCAGGGAAGAATGCGTTTCAGCGATGACACCGCCCACTGGCTGGCAATCAAGGCCATGGAAATGTATGGAACATATCTTTTGAGCTTTGACGAGTCGAACATGCTCCTAGAGGCATACGACCTCCCCGAGGTCCACGAAGCTCTGAGTAAAGGCAAAATACCAATCCTTATGCCCTACAGGGTTATGAGAGCCTCCAATAAGCTTCCACACAGCTGGAACGTAACAAGCGACTCAATATCAATATACGTGGGGGAAATCTTGAAGGCAAGCATGGTGATACTAGCTAAACCCGTCGATGGAATACTGGACAGCCGGGGCAACATGGTTCAAAAAATGAGCATCTTGGATCTGGAGCGGTCAGGCACAAACGTCATCGACCCATACGCCGTGGAGCTTCTACGCAATGCTAAACTGCAAATAGCAATATACAACATGCTTAAACCGTCAGTGCTGAGATACATAGTGAACGGGGAACCCGGAGACTACACACTCATCGAGTGATGCTCCGGGGGCTTAAATGGGCTGGCTCAGCGTTTGTCACTAGAACCTGAAGGCGCATGATGCTGGGAGAAGCGCCTAAAAATGCCCACAAGTTGAGTAGCGTTTCTGTTTAGCGCGCGTAACTCCTGATTGTTTCCTTCATTTCACTTACGAGCTTCTCCGAGACTACTCCACCTCTACCTCCAGTACAGGCGGCACCCCTAAATCCGACCACGTCAAATCCCAGCTCAATAGCGTCGAGGATGTGTTGCCTCTTTAAGCTCCCGGCTAGCGCGGCTAGCAGATTATTCCCGTGAGCTTCCTTAGCGAAGCTTTCCAGGTAGCTTCTAGGCAGAAAGTCGAACGTCGTCCTACCGTCCTTCACATACGTGTCGATCATCACCACGTCAGCCCCGACATCCCTGGCTACCTCTACTACCTTTAAAGGCTCTATTGCCCCAGCTCGTGAAAAGTCGGCATACCCCACCAGAACCAGCTTAGTACCGCTAAACGACTCCAAAACCCCAGAGACCCTTAATCCCACCCCTCTAGCATCCTCGACTGACCGCACAGCGAGACCTATCTTAAAGTAGCTAACGCCAAGCGTCGCGGCAGCATAAGCAACATACTCCATGTACGGGTCAACACCCTCAACATCCCCACCCGCAGAGCTGACCTCCACCCCGGCGATACCCATCCCCCTGATCCTACCCAATACCTCCCTCAAAACGCTGTAATCGGGTAAACCGAGGCTACCCCTCGAAGGATCTTTTACATCAACAATATCAGCCCCACCACGTATAACGCTATCAAGCTCGGAAGGATGCTTTATTGATATTAGCAGCTTAATCAAAACCAGCACCCAGGGATATGCTTGACCATGATTACTACTTAAATTCTTCGACGCCTCTTTCCTGGCGCGCGCTAGTTAAGAAGGAATGAAAGTCTCTCCCTCTGAAGCGAAAAGCCAGCAATCCAAGCGTGGGATGCAACTTAGGAAGAATTGGAGGAAGAGCTGAGCCACTTTGCGGGTTTGATATAGTCCTTACCTCCAGCATCAAAAGTTCCTATTGTCACCTGGCAGTATGTCTCTCCTAGCCTCAGATCCTCTACCTCCTCTAGCTTGCCGTAGGCGACAACCTCTTCTCCGGGCTCGGCGAGATCTATGTATAAGCCCTCGTAGCTAACGATCCTTGTCACCGGTCTGGGCGGAGACGGCCCCTCCAGTACTTTAACGCTGTCGACTGCGTACACGGCCGGCATGAAGATGGACTCGCTGGCGTCCGTTACCCTGGCTTTCACCTTTACGAGACCAAGTGGTCTGTGAATTTTGTCTTCCCACTTCTCACCTACTTCGCTCTCCAACTTGACCGGGTGGATGGAGAATGGTCTTCCCTTGTAGATAGCTCTATTCCACTTACACTTGCTGTACAGGGTCATAGCCTCTTCTAAGCTTAGCTCATGGTGAGATATTATCTCCCTACTCCACTCCTCCAGCACCTCCCCCTTAGGCAGGGAGATGTGCGGTTTTTTCCCATTGAGCAGCAGCTCTTTCAAGGCATCTCTAACAATCCAGCTGCTGCGCTGACCATACACGACGAGGTCTATATCCGAGTACTTTAAATTATGCATCTTTAGGAGAATGGAGCCCGTTATACCAAAGCTGTCTAAACCTACCTGGGTCTCATCCGATAGTTCCTCAACAAGCTCTAGCGCTAGTCTCTCTAGCTCGTCACGAGGTGAGCTGAGCATCTCTCGTAGCCTCTCTTCGGGCTTAAAGTGGGTCTTAACCTTGGATCTGGGTACTTCTACTAACTCGA
Organism: Thermofilum sp.; assembly: GCA_020832965.1. The sequence goes on from JAJHRM010000069.1 coordinate 8,837, forward strand.
TCGACCTGTAGTTGTCGTAGGCTATGTATTCTGGATGGTGTTTCTTGAGGTAATCCATGGTGTGTTTAACTCCTATCGCACTGTAGTACGGTAGAATCCTCCCGTACATGACCCCATCCCTGCTCCACTTAGTCCTAATATTTGAAGAGAAGTGAGGAATGTACTTCAGGTACGCCAATACCCTGTCGACGGGGTGAACATTGCCAATTACACAGAAAATCATTCCCTCAGCAGACTCAACGAAGTCTCTATCCCTGAACCCCCTCATCTAATCACAGCTGCTGTTTCTGCAGCGGGCAGTAAAAGTGAGAAAGGTATAAAGATTTTTGCAACCAACTAGCATGCATGATAGAGGGGTACCTGGTCAAGTACGGAGGTTACCTCTGGCTTGTAAAGGGGTGCGAGCACTTTGATGAATACTTAATTGCTTACCCCCGCTACGACGCTACCAATCAAGTTAAAATTAAGGATACTGACAGGGCGCTTGGTGTAGCCAGGAAGCTGGGGGTAGTGAGGTATGATGAGTGTTTGAAGCTGGAGGTTCCACTGGTAAGGAAGGACGAGATAGAGGAAGTGCTCGACCCCTTTTACAGGGAGTCCTGGCCGCAGCTACCACGGGAAATCTCAGAAATCCTCGACGGGCTGGATCCTGGTGAGCTGGGGGAAGTAGGGTTAACCGGGAGCTACTTAGCATCAGTAATGCTGAGGAACATTAAGCCGAGGGATGTAGACTTGGTTATCAAAGATGAGGGCGTTGGGTTTAAAATTTATAGGAAGCTCAGGGATCTGAGGGAAAGAGGGGTCGCTAAACCCCTAAGTGTCATTGAAGAGCATGAAGGGACAGACCGGGAGACTAGGGTAAAGCTGCTGCGGGACAGAGTGCTGGAGGGAGTGCTAGGCAACATCGTTTACAGCATACGAATAGTATCTTGCAAGAGGAGCGCGGAACCCGTCTGCTTGGAGAACGCTGAATTCCTCAGCGATGAGCTTGTCATCGTGGAAGAGGTTTCTCCAATAGTGATGCCTTACATCTACATTGCCACGAGTAGTAAACTGGGGAGAATTCCAGTGAGAAGTCTGCGGATGAGGTACAGCGAGGTACCCGTAGGGACAAAGCTCATGGTGTCGAATTGCAGGCTAGAGCGTTATGCTGATGGCTCGGCTTGCGTCAGCCTGGATGGTAGAGAATGCGTTGTTAAGTTAAAGTAGTCACTCCTGACGCGGATGCACTCACGCGCGGGTCATGCCCTCAGAATGGAGCTCTTCCTCTGAATAGCGTAGAGAGCTATCGAGGAAGCCGCTATGTCCGCTGAAGACCCCGGGTTTATGCCCCTCTCTCCAAGCTCGCGGTCAAAATCTTCTATGGCGCTCCAGCACTCTCCTCTCCTCGCCACGCACAGGTTAAGCACTTCTCGAGCCTTTCCAGAGACCTGCACTGCTACTTCGAAGCCTTGCTTTCTAGCGATAAGGGTATCCACGTCGTGTGCTAACTGGTACAGGTAGGTTTCAACGAGCGCTAGGTTCCAACTGCCGTGAGTCCTGAGCCTGCCTTCGAGAAACACTGAGTTCCTAAGAGACCTCGCGTACCCCTCCACAACCTCTCTGCACACGATATCGCTTTTAGAGCTGTGGGCAACAACGTCCCAGAGCCTGTGGTTCTTGGCTAGAAGCTTCTCCCTATACTTCTCGTCCCAGACGTTTGGAAAATCCCCCACTACATCGGATCTCCTGATATAGCTTGGAGAAGCTATCCTGATGGCGCTGTAGAAATGCACGGAATCCAGAGCCGTAGAGTACCTGTGCATCAAGTCCTTCGCGTTCTCAGTCACAGTAACAGCTTCTAAGCGACCCCCACCTGTGCACGCAGCATAGCCGCTGGCTAGTGCGAGTGGGTATAGGAGTAGGGCGGATCCCAGACACGTGTTACCCCCACCCGAGACCCTCTTTGATTCCAGGGCGGTAGCCTTGATAAGATCCCCCACGAGAACCTTTGCAGCGAAGCCCTTAGCGAGCCTGCACCCCCTCACAACAGCTCTAAACATGTGGTGCTCTGCAACAATAGCCGATACCAGGAAGTCCTCGAACAGGG
>JAJHRM010000070.1 GCA_020832965.1 Thermofilum sp.
AAACGTTACGTAAAGGACTTACCCAAGCTTATCATCACCTTACTCCTCCTGATACTAGCGATTTCCTACACTGAGGTTGTGCTTCTCGGGGCGTGGCTCTACCCCGTCAAAGTGAGAGAGATGAGGAACTTATACGGATACGGTGCTCAATGCACGCTAGAGAAGGCGTGGAGCATTGCAAAACTAGCGAGCACTACCTTCAAAAACACGTACACAGTTAATGTTCCAAAGCCTAGGCAGCTAATGATACCAGGTGACGACAGGTACTTGTGGGTGCCCCGCGAGCTTATAGCTGTTGCTAACACTGGCTCTTGCGAGGACTTCGCGCTCGAGCTGACCACCCTGCTGAGGGACGTGCTAGGCTGCGAGGCGAGAGTGGTTGCGTTTGTAGGCTATGACCATGCTCTGCCGGAGGTTAAAGTGGATGGTACTTGGTACGTGCTGGACATAGGGTACACTACGCGGGCTGGACCGGTTAAGGCCGAAGACTACTGGAAGCACTTAGAGAGGAACTACCCTCGAGTAGCTGCCGAGGCGAAAGGCTTAGTGGACAGAGAGACGGGCAGGGACGTGAGCGCTGAGCACGGCTTCGCACTCAGGGGGTAGTGCCGACGCACACCGGGTTGCGGGAGCACGCTTGAAACCACTAGGGACAACACCCCCCTTATGTGTGTGCGCCTCACTTAAGCACAAGTCCCCTGCTCCCCACCTTGTGGAATAGAGACATGCACGGGGGTCACTCTGTCCGAGGAGGTCGCGCGAGAAATTGGAAAAGAAGGCTTGAGGGAAAAGGGGTGAATAGTTAGGCAGAGCAGGGGGGGTAGAGGATCCTAAGACCTCCACGTGCTGAGAAATGGGGGGGAAGCTCCTAGTACAAGTCAAGAGCGCTAGATCCAGCTTCAGCAGGGAGAAAACCGCGCGCCTAGTTCGCGCAGCCAGCCCTGGGGCTCGCGGCCGCCACATGCAAGTCTTTGCTTTGTAGACTAGGTGGTTTAACACCGCATAGTAGTGTGCAGTATTGCCATCCTCGTGTGCGCGCAGGTATCCAATAGTAAGTTACCAGCTCACCCACTCCAGTTGAGGAGAGTGTTTGGAGCTCGTTCCTGCTGAGAGCTGCGGGGACGCGCTCTAGCTCGCGCGCCTTAGCATTTTTATTAAGCAAATATAGATGAAGATTTGAAGGAGGGTAAGGAGAGAACTCAGCATGTGCAATAGTGCAGAGAAATCAGGAGACATGTTCGCGATAATCCACAGAGAGTACGCAATTTTTTAACAACCGAAAAGGATTCCCGCAATTACGTTCAGGAACATAAGGAGGGCAGCAAGCCAAGGATTCATTGTTCTAAAGGGAATGACGAGCAGGAAATCGATACCTTGAAGCCCCGATACCATAAGCACTGACGCAGTAAACCCACTAACCAGGAAGAATACTAAGACAGCGCGCAGCACCCTCTGACATGCGTTCTCGAGCATTGCGTGCTCCTGCAGGGACACTTTGGCACCTTTATATGCACTCCGCCGTTGAAAAACGCTAAACGGCATTCCGCGATAGAGGTCATCGAGACATCCTTCTTATTTCTGATCGCGCGGAGCAGGAGGGCTTAGCGGGGCTGAGCACGTGCTACGAGTGCTTAGCTGGGATGCTTTGTGAACGCCAAGCTTTTCAGCAGAGAAAGGTGTTTTTCACGATGCCCAGCTACTGGGCGCTGAGCGGGACGCTGGAGAACTGGAGGGTTGCGCTGGAGAAGGGCGTCTGGGGCGTGGGTGAGAGGGCGAAGGGGCTGTGGGCTAGGGTGCAGCCCGGCGACATCGTCGTCTTCTACGCGACGAGGACGGGGGTCCTGGGCTACGGCGTCGTCGAGGGCAAGTTCGAGGGCAGCGAGCCCCTGTGGCGCGCGCGGCTTAAGCTCGCCAGCTATTAAACTGAGGTCTCAGCGGAAAAGCTATCTCACAGCCTATGTTGCTCGCTAATACGCATTTGTTTCATGTACCTTTTCTTAACAGCTTAGATAAGATTCGTGCAGCGCGCGTTCCCATTCTCTGCTCTTCTTTCAACCTCATTCTAGCTATTTTATCGTATTGTTATTTCATTAGAGAAAAGAGAATTTCTCAAAAAGGCTTCATTTAGACTTGAGGATTACGTTACTCTTCTAGGTTTGTGTCCTATTGTTATAGAGTGCCTCTATTATTTGTTCTCTAACTGCATCGACTTTTTCTGGGGGAATGAATTTGTAGAGTAATCTGTAGAATTCATTGTTATGATAACGGTTTCCTTGTTTTATATGAATGAGTTCGTGTAGCAGCAGGTATCTTATGACTTCTTCGCCGAGGTCGATGAGAATGCTGTTTAGGTATATTGTCCTTGTTTTGAAGTTACAGAATGCTGACCTAACCTTGTAGTTCTTCAATTTTACTTTTACTTCTTTGCCGATCCCTAGCTGGGACATGTATTCTGCAAGAATTTTCTCAACTAGTTCTTTGTGATCGCTGCGAGATTTCTCTTTTGATGTATTCTGTGAGTTCATATCCAACACTCCTAACGGTTTCTTTATCTGCAATCCTACCTAATATTTTGAACAAGTCTTTTAAGATGGCTAAGCGAAGCTTTCTCTCATCTTCCTCATAAAAAGTAGTTTTTCCTAAGTTTTTGTACTTCACTACAAGGCTGCGAATCTCTGTCTCAGTGTTCTCAAGGTTTACGGCTTCTAAGGAAAATTTACTAGTAAGATAGCTCTTAATGTCATAGATTAGTCTCTGTGCAAGGTCCATAGATGCACTAGCCTTCTTATAGCTAGAAACCCTCTCGTACAGGGCTATTATTTCATTAATCATCGTTTCACTTACTTCTCTGCGGCTGCTCCATTCTTCCTCAAGCTTCTTCAATCGCTCGAGTATCTCTCTGTATATAGGGTTCAAGGGTTCCCGTTCTAGAAAACTATGAAGCGTGAGAAGAGCTTCAGCCGATGCGTACACGAGCCCTGTACTATAAGCCGCAGCTGCTTTAAGCTCGCTGAGAACCTTTTCAAGCTCGTTAGCATCGATTGTTATCTCCTCTATCGGAGCTATTTCAGGGATAAGCGTTTTCTCATGAATTAGCTTGTATAGGTCATCCCAAAAGCCGTCAGGTAACTTAGGTCTCTTAACACTGTGCATTACTCCATTGTAGATTTTCAGCATTACCACTACATCTTCTCGGAATTTCAGTTTTCCCTCATAAGCGCCCAGTGCCTTATACAGCTTGTGTATAGCCCTTATTTTCCTGAGAAGATCAAGAACCTGAATGCTTCCGATTTGGTATCCAATAGCCAGCACTTTTACCGCTTCGCTAAGTTCTTTATATATGTCTCCTCCCTTCCTACTTAGCTCCTTTATTTTATCAATATCTAATTTTATCTCATAGGCGCCAATCTTTATACCATTGCGAAGTGTTTGTTTAATGTCATCAATAATATGTGACAATTCTTCAAGGGAATTTTCTAGTCTGCTAACACTTTCTTCGAAAAGCTCAGTGTATGTATCTTTGTCCAACATCTCATATCTACTAATGGTTTCCTTAACATTTTCGAGGAGACCAACATAATCTACAATCAATCCGAACTTTTTCTCTAATTCTTTTGTCCTATACGGTCGATTAACTCTAGCGATAGCCTGTAGAAGCCTATGCTCGTAGAGCGGTTTATCTAAGTACATGACTTTTAGCCTCGGACAGTCGAAACCCGTGATAAGCATGTCAGTGACTATCAAGATCCGGGGATATTCCTCATCCTTGAAACTATCCTGGATAATCCTGTTAGCCTCTTCCCAGTCCTTAATTCCTCTTCCCTCGCCTCCACGCAAAGTTTCCAGCATTTTTCTCCTGTAACTATCTATTTCCTCTGGATCCCTGTTCTCATTGTATGTCATTACGACTTCGCTCCACCTTCTAGCTTCTTCACCATACCTAGCTGCGAGTGCCTCGTCTAGGAACTTCTTCATCCTTACACAGGCAAGCCTACTAGCGACGACAACCATGGCTTTGAATCTGAAATCCTCGGTGTCATCTTTGATTCTTCTCGCAATATCATTGGCTATAAGCTTTAACCTTTCAGAATTCTCTAAGAAAACCTTAATCTTATTGAGTCTCCTCCTAATTTCTTGCCTCGTAGCGCTTATATGGAGAAATTCTTCCTCCTCCGCGAGATCATCAAGGCTTCCAATTTCCTCAGCTTTCTCACCCCACTCCTCTAGTAAACTCTTAATTTCATCTTCAGACACATTGATCCTAACTCCATCGATTTCCTGGACCACTTGGTACTTTATTGGCAGGGTGTATCCATCCCTTATCGAGTCCCTAATGAAGTACTTGTCGAGATAGAACTCTTCTGGTGGATAGGCGAACAGCTCAAAGGTATTCCTTTCATACTTCATTACAGGCGTCCCAGTGAAAGCGAGCTTTACCGCGTTCGGAAGCAGCCTGTTAAGCGTAGCTCCCAGCTCGCCGTAGAGACTCCTGTGGGCTTCATCTAGAAGAACAAGAATTTCTTTTTTCCTTATAGGCTCCAATTCTTCAAGATCTTTTGGCCTAAACTTCTCTATTAACACAACGTAGACCCCCCTTTGAATACTTTGACAGCTGGCTTCGCTCTCATGTATCTCGACGAGAATGCTCTTCAATTCTCCGATGGAGTTCACAATTTTGATAACGTCCTGAAAATATGGAGCATAAATATCCTTTATGAACTCGTCATAAAGCTGACGTTGCAGCTCTCTCCTATCAACTATAAAGAAAACCAGCGGATCTCTCTCATAAAACCTCTTATAGAACTGATACACGATATAAAACATAGTGTATGTTTTCCCACTCCCCTGCCAATGCCAGACAAGCCCCCTATTTCTCTCTCCAGAATTATTCAGGTATTCAGTTATTCTATTAAGGGCTTTTTTCGTTGCCCAATACTGATTGTACCTTGGAATAATCTTGCTACTGTACGTCTTACCCTTGTAAAACACAAACCACTGCAAGATATCTAGAAGCCTAGACCTATCGAGCAAGTCGTAGATATCATATTCGTTTCTGTCGTTCCGCCACCTGCCCTGCCACCTTTCCCTCCCCCTGAGCGTGCTAGACATCGGCAAGTAGACAGAATTCTCCTTGTCAGTATAGGCTATACCGATTTGGACGTATTTAAAAAGCTCTGGTAGCTCTCTCTCGTACCGCATGAGCTGAGAAACTCCTTCCTCGATTGCCCTCTCACTAAGCCTAAACGGATCCTTGGCCTCAATGACAACTAGGGGGATACCATTTATGTACAAGGTTACGTCAGGGCGGTCTTTCCTTTCACCTAGGAATGAAGCTTCCCTACAGAAAACAAAAACATTGTTATCAATATTTTGAAAATCAATCAACTCGATCTTAGCTTTTTTTCTTCCGACCTCGACATAAATGCCGTCCCTCAGATAATCGAGAAACTCATGCGGCTCCGCTCTAACCAAAGCTTCCTTAACCTTGCTCAAAACAGTATCGACATCTTTATCCAGCCCCTTAGAAGCCAGCTCCTTCCCGTTCAGCTCCTCAAGGGCGTCCCAAAATATCTCATCAATAATTATGCCTTCTCTCCTACCGGAACAATTGACATATTTTTTCCAACCAAGCTCCTTGAGCTTTTCTTCCAGCACATCTACAATATTTTTCTCACTCATCTACTCGCCCCGCTGCTCTCATGATCCCTAAGCATGATAGTTCCATCCTCAAGCATCTTGGTCAAATGCTTCAGCAAATCTACGGTCATAGAGAAAACCATCTCAGTGCTAGTCCGAGGCGCAGGGCCGGGATGAGGTCCACCATACTCAACAAATTTCCTAAGCCTCTTGATTAGATCGGTCAGATATTCCCGGAATTCTTTTGACTCTTCTTTGCTCTCTATCCTTGACACAATGTTCTTCAACAAAAGATCAAGCGCATTCCTAAGGGACGTTCTCGCACCCTCGACATCACCCTCGAACAACCTTACATTTGCATCCCACAACACACTCAGAACATCTCTGAGCAACTGCTGGTTCAAACTTAGAAGAAAGAAATCAACCTCAACATTTGAAATATACTCGAATGCCCTTCGAGAATCCATATCCAAGAATTTTATTTCCATTGGCAACAGCGGTTTCGTCTTATACGTATTGGGACTAATGTACACGCGCGTTATATTGGGATAGATTTCTCTTTCTACTATACGATATTCTGTAGCAATTAAGGTGATTGTATAACCATTCCCCAAGTTTAGTTCATCTGCAATATCTGGATCGATTCGTAAAATTTCTGCAGAACGAAATGAGTCTTTCTTTAGTATTTGTTCTTTAAATGGTTTAAATCTTTTTACTAGTTTTCCTTCGTCATTCCTGATTTCCACGATAAATGTCTTAAAAGCTTCAGCATTTCTTAGATGAGGAAATAGCTTAATGAGATCGCTTATATCAATGTAATAATAGTCACCATACTGTGAATAATATTGTATTTTTGCTGTTAAAATTACAGGCATTTAATCATCCCTCACCCTAACTTTTCCGGTCAAAAGAACACTCATTAGACCATTTTTCACCTTCTCAAGCTTGCCTCTTTCATTAATGTAAAGCTCAATTGTTCTGTCGACTGCTGAAAGAATCTCAGCAATTTTTCGCTGCTCTTGAAGAGGAGGCACACCTATTTTAAATCTAGCTATCGATTCCCAGGAAGTTCTAGGATGATTAGTTCCTCTCATTGTAGAAATAGCATGTTTAATAAACTTTTTTGAATGTAAAACATATATGAGAAATTCTGGAATAATATCTTTTTTAGTTTTAATTACAATAATATCTGTAGAGCAAACTCCATCTATATTAGCAAGAACAGCTTTATCAAGATAGGGTCTTAACTTTCCATAGAGAATGTCCCCCTTATAAAATTTCATTTTTGCACTCCTTACGTCACTAATATTGCCAAATCTCCTAAGTCGTATTTCGCCGCTCATTATATGTTCAAGTCCGACATAAGGCGTAGAACTTTCTTCTTGCTGGGGATAGACAATTTCTTTTCTTGACTCTGCTATTTCTCCTAGCTTTGCTATTCTCCAGTCTGTTGGTATTTTTCCTATTTCTGTCTCCTGGAACTCTGTCTCCCTATAGAATGTGAGTTTGCCGTCTACATCTTTTACCCTGATTCTCCCGGCGAGCAGCTCGCCCATTAAAGCCTTCTTCAGCCTCTCGAGCCGAGCTATAGCGTTATCAATATTTTCAATCGCTCTGTCGACTGTTGAAAGAATTTCTGCAATTTTTTGCTGTTCATTGCGAGGAGGAATGGGCACAGTGAGCATTTCTAACGCGTCGCGTGGTACCCTCCTCCTACCAGTTGTTCCTCGCATTAATGATTTCAATTTATTACGATTTGGAGAAAACTTCAGTAGATAGAAGAGATAGAAAGTATCTATGTCTTTGCATTTTATAGGATAAACTTCCGTTGTTGCTAAAGCGAAGTTTCCTGGAATGTCAAGAGGAACTATTCCTTGTTTTCCATTTTCGAAAGAAGGAGTTATTTTTGCTAGCAAAATATCTCCAGGCTCACAATATACAAAGCTTTTCGCTTCACGTATATCGCGTATCTCATATTGTGTATAGATTTTATTGTCTGGAATCGCTTCCATAGGTATAAAGGTGACATTCCTAATATTTCTAGTCAGTTTTTTATTACCACGAATCTCGGCTACATCCTTTAGTTTTGCTATTCTCCAGTCTCTTGGTATTTTTCCTATTTCTGTCTCCTGGAACTCTGTCTCCCTATAGAACTTCACGGTATCTCACCTATCACTTTTGCCAGCTCTGTCATTATGTGGTCTATTTTCTGGAGTAGCTGGTTTTTCTCCTCTTCGATTTGTTTTAGTTCTCGGTATTCTTTGAGGATAGCTATTTGCTCTTCCTCCTCAATTGGAGTCACATAGAGTGTTACGTTTAGGTTGTAGTCGTTTTTCCTAACTTCCTCTATTGGGACTATTCTTGAAAAGCCAGGCTGCTCCCTGTATTCTCTGTAAGTTTTCACTATTTTTTCGATGTTTTCGTCCGCTAGGATGTTTAGTTTCCTTATTTCTGGGTGTTGCTTGAACTCGTTGCTCGCGTTTATGAAGAGTATTTTTCCTTTTCTTTCCTGGGGCTTGTTCCTGTTGAAGACAATGATGGCTCCAGGGGCATTAGTGTTGTAGAAGAGCTTTTCCGGTAACAGGATCACGGCTTCTATGAGGTCGGCCAGGATTACTTTGCTTCGTATTTCTTTTTCTCTTCCTCCTCTGAAGAGGGCTCCCTGGTCTATGACTACTACTGTTTTCTTTTTGGATGTGTGTAGCATTAGCTGGATCCACGCCCAGTCGGCTGTGTTGTCTGGCGGGTAGCCGTAGATGTAGATTTTTCTTAGTTCTGGCTTGTTGAGTTTTTCTTCTCCGTAGCCATCCTGGTTCCAGGGCGGGTTTGCTATAACGTAGTCGGCTTGGGGCTCTCCTAGCTGTTGTAGGAATTCTGGGTTGATCAGGCTGTCTCCGAAGAAGATTTTCGCATCTGTCTTTATCCCGTGCAGTAGTAGGTTCATTTTCGCAATTGCCACCATAGTGTCGTTGCGGTCTTGCCCGTAGAGGCGGAGAGAAGGGTTGGCTTCCCTAAGCTTGCTCTTTACATAGTTATATGATTCTATGAGCATTGCCGCCGAGCCGCATGCCGGGTCCACGATTGTTGTGTTGTTTTCAGGGTCCATTAGCTGAACCATTAGCTTTATGACTTCCCTCGGGGTGTATGTTTCTCCCTCTTTTGCCTTTGTTGGCGCGAAATATGAGAGTACCCATTGGTATGCGTCGCCTATCACGTCGTAGTCTATTTGGCTAAAGTCGTACTTGTTGAATAGTTCTACAAGATTTACAAGGATTGGTCTTAGGTCATCTTTTCTGGCAAGCGTTGAGAGCCCCACTTTGTCTATGAGTCTTTTTAGTTCGTCTAGTCCTATTCCTCCATCGGAAACATTAAGTTCAGCTATCCTGAGCAATGCTTTCTCTATTTCTGGAATTGTATCCGAGGGCGTTCTCACCACGCTTTGCCACGTAAGCAGCTGATCAGACCCCTCATCATAGAGCTTTAGGTACTCCTCGTTTGCTAGTATGTATGCTTGCTCTTTTGAGAAACCTTCATTTATATACTTGAGGACTATGGCGTTCCACTTGTCGCTTATTACCTTGTAGAACAAGAGGATCAGTATCGACTCATACGAAACCGCGGTTCTAATTATGTCTGCGGCGCTTTTAAGCAATCTGAGAACCTCGTCCTTACTCGGAGCTCTAACTTCGTTAACCCCTCTCTTAGCAAACCTATATAGCGTCCTGCCATCCTTCGACACACCTACCCGTTGAAGCAAGCCCTCATTCATGAGTGGCGATAGCACCTTGTACACGTTTTCCAGGCGTCTGCCTGCCTTGTTCAGGCAAGCCTCAGCCTCTTCAGCGGTGAAAGGTCTATCCTTAAACTCGTTAAAAAGTATGAAGAAGTAGTCCCTGAGCCATGGTGTCTCGAGATTCGAGATCCTTATCCAATACTCTAAATCCATTTTCTCACCCACTACCCTATTCAAGTTTTGGGTAGTGGACCATAAAAAGGTAACGTTTCACACTAGCCGTGAGCTGACAACCTCCGCCGTATACCCATAACTAAGAACGCGCACTTTTCAGGTGGGTGGTGAGGGGAGCGGAGGGACTCTAGAGGGACGACTTGGTTAACGAGGGTCCCCCCTCTTTCAAGCCATCGACGCTGACGATTTCCTGCGCGCGCCTACCTGAACTCGTCCTTTGCACAGCTACAGGCTGAGGTCATGGGGAGGAGCACTGGAGGAGGCATGATAGAGCTTGACGTGAAGCCGTTGAGCGACTTCTTGATCTTGGACGTGAAGAAGTTGCCAAGAGAGGACGTCGAGAAGCTGGCGAAGCTCTTTGACGAGCTAGAGGCGGAGGCTCGAAGACTGGGTGGGGCCGACGAGACCGAGAATGTGTTCGGCTCAGAGCTCGCTAGGGAGCTCACTAGCAGAGCGGTGAAGAGCGGTATCGCAGGACTCTTCAACACGGCCATAGAGAGGATAGACCATGAGGTAGCGAGGGTTTTGGGATTAGAGGACATCGTGGAGGGGCTGAGGGCCACGGTCTTGGAGATGGAGGGGAGGAGGCTAGGCTCGAGGCTGAGAGGGCGCTAGCCCTCGTGGACCCGGGGAGCCTGGCGACTACGAGGTGGATGGGAGCTTCAACCCTCTACTCCGGCGAGGGGCTCCTCGAGCTAGCCAGGCTGGAGGGGGCTCGTCGTCCTCGCAGCAGCGTGGGCGTGCGGGGGCCTAGTCGAGGAGTACATCGCCGGAGAAGTGGAGGAGTAGCGCAGCACTATGGCGCTCAGTTAACGCGCTAAAACTGTGAGGAGACTGGGCGGGCGGGGGTGTTCTGGAAGGCGGTGGCGCGCAGAGCCTCGAGGGCGAGCGCGCCGCGACTGTCTTAGCCTTTGAGCAAGCACGCGTGGTTGCGTTACGCTATCAGCTCCTCTGGCGCCCCGTGGTTATCACCACCTCTCCTTCCTCACCGTGTACTACGACCTCCACAGCCTCCAGCCAGATGATAGTCCCCTCGCCCACAGTCTCCTTTAGTCTTTTGCCATTGACCACCACCTAGCTGGGCTCATATCTCTCATGCGTGCCGACAATCTCCACGTCGAAGCCCAGCCTTCCCCTCTTAATCATCACGAGTACACCGGCCACCCAGCTCGCT
>JAJHRM010000071.1 GCA_020832965.1 Thermofilum sp.
CCCAGGGGAAGTCTGGCTGATTGTGGGGTATGGCTCAGGCAGATTCGATACAGCGGCCTATAGGGTCGGGGATGACGGCTATTCACTGTTCTCGTTGCCCGTGAAAATAAGCAAGGGCTGAAAACGCCGCAGTCTAGAGGCAAAGGTTTTTAAGATTGCCCACAAAAAGTATTAAGTATTAATTATGTTTAATGCTCCCCTGCTGGGTAGGAGGGAGGAGGTTTCGTCAAAGCTTGAGGAATCAGTGCTTTACTGGCGTAAGAAGTACTTTGAGGAGGTGCAGCTCCCCCAACCTCCCAGACCACCACATAAGCAGATAAGGGTCGAGGATTTCTTCGTTGCGAAGAGACCCTTCTTCTCATTACTCGACGAGTCAGACGCTTTCTACGTGAATATCTTCCGCTCTATCGAGTACAGCTCTTTAAGCAATAATTTTTCATCTAAAGTGGTCATCATGCGTAGAGCCGGCTACGACCTGGGACGCAAGATGGTGGAGAGCGGGGTGGTGAAGAGCCTAGACGAGGCCCCCCTGGCACTAGCTCTGTACCGAGTTGGACTCTTGGACATAATAAAGGAAAAACTAAACTATATGAAGCTCAACATTTATGAGTGCATCAGCTGCTACGGCGCCCCCAACATCAACAGAACCCTTTGCGACTTTGAAGCAGGCGTTCTCCAGGGCATTCTGGCAAAGCTCTACGGTCCTTGCAACGTACGTGAGAAGTACTGCTTCGGCACAGGGTACTCCTTCTGCGGGTTTGAAGTATTCTTCGAGTAGATAGGCAATGCTCAAAACGCTAATAGTATCCGTAGCGTCCGAATGCCAATACTCCTGCCCCCTCTGCCCATTCAAGCACAGCACCGAAGCATCACTGAGTCCTCAGTCCCTGCAGAGCCTAATGGAGAAAATAGAATCTGTCGATAACCTAGTCGTCTCGTGCAGCAGCTGGCTTAAGAGGAGGGACACAGACCTCATTCTGGAAAAGCTCAGAGACAAGGCGAGGAGGATTTCCTTGATGCTCCCCATGGGTGAAGTAGGAAGCATGTGCGAGCCCGGGAAAATACTCTCCCAGGACCTAGCCTCTGACATCCTGCTGATCGCGTCACAGGACTCAGCGGTTCCAGTGGAAGATCTGCGCAAAACCCTATCCCGCACAGACGCAGCATTGGGGGTCTGGTTTATCTCACAGCTTAGTTACTCAAGCTACAGGGCCTTCAAGGAGATTTTCCCCAAAGTGAAAGACCTGGGGCTTAGACTGCTGATAGGTGAAACCCCCTACAGCTACAGCAGCTCGCTCGACCCCATTGTTTTCGTGTTAAGGGTCGGCGGGGAAAGCGTGGGGCTCCCGTTCGGGACTAGGTACGGCTACAAACTCGCCCGCGCATACATTGAGGGCTACCCAGCAACTCTGCTCATCAGACCCTTACAGCTATCTGGGACGTTGTACGTCTCCCCGGGCGGTGAGGTGGCAAAGCATCCCAGGAGCGAGGCAAAGGTGAGGATCGAAGAAATCAGCATGGATTCTCTGAGGAGAATCATCTACATGCCTGAGAAAATGCCGGGAGAGGACTTCTTCTTCGAGCCTGAGGTGCAGGTCGTCCTGCGGGAGCGGGTTAAAGGCGTGGAAATCGACCAGAAAACAATCCAGCTGCTTGAGGCCATTCAAGCGTTCAACTCCCTGAAGGCGGCGTGCAGGAGCACGGGGTTACCATACTCATCCTGTGTTGAGAGAATAGCCACCGTCGAGAAAAAGTTAGGGAGGAAGCTCGTAGTAACATCTAGAGGGGGAAGGCTTAAGGGAAGAAGCTTCCTATCCGAACTGGGCTTACAGATCCTTGAAAACTACAGAAAAATAATTTTTAAAATCAGTGAGGAAGTCGCAAAATAAGGATAAAGACGAGTTACGACCAACATATCATCAGCTAAAGATACGAGTTTCAGACGGGGAAATCTCGTAACCCATAAATCTTCTCCCACGATATACTAGACGACTTAAATGCAAGTCGAGAAGAGAATAATACTGATCCTACCAGAGCTTTGCACCGGCTGCAAATCGTGCGAATACGCCTGCGCCGTTGAACACTCCAAGTCGAAGGACGCGTATCTGGCACCGCTGGAGATTCCCGCCCCAATACCCCGCATAAGGGTTCTACTCGCTGACGGCTACACAGTGCCGATGCGCTGCCAGCACTGCTCCGACGCCCCGTGCATGGCTGTCTGCCCGACAAAGGCGATATCCCAATCACCTGAGGGGTTCATACTCATAGACGATAAGCGCTGCATAGGGTGCTTCATGTGCGCGGAAGCCTGCCCCTTCGGCGCCATCAGGATACACCCAGAGCTGAAGATAGCGGTTAAGTGCGATTTCTGCGTGGACAGAGTGCGTCAAGGACTACTTCCCGCGTGCGTAGAAGCCTGCCCAACCACCGCGCTACGGTTTGGAACACTCGAGGAGCTTATGTCCACAGTCGCCTCGGAGAAGGCTCGGGAAATGTTGAAGAGACTAGCCGCCGAGGGGGTAACCTCGGTTTTCGCCAGAGCCCCCCGTGAGGAAGCTAAAGAGTTAGTTAGCCCGGCCACCTTGAGGGGGATGTACCAATCTGTGGGGTGGGTTTAAGATGGCTGGGGAAAAAATCGTGTTAAGGATTCCCCCCGAGAAAGCCTCGCTAAACCCTGCAGCCCAGGAACTAATTGAGAAGGCGGAGAGGGAAAAGATTGAGACTGCCTGGCACAGGTACTTAGCGCAGCAGCCGCAGTGCGGCTTCGGTCTACTGGGAATATGCTGCCGCAACTGCGCTCAAGGACCCTGCCGTATCGATCCCTTCGGGATTGGACCCAAGAGGGGCGTGTGTGGCGCAGATGCGGACACGATCGTTGCGCGGAACCTCCTGCGCATGATCGCTGCTGGTGCCGCTGCACACAGTGACCACGCCCGCGACATCTGGTACGTCTTCGACCTCGTAGCCAACGAGAAGACCAAGGCATACTCAATAAAGGACTCTGAAAAGCTTCGAAGCGTGGCTAAGGCGCTGGGCGTCCCGGTGGAGGGCAGGACCGATCTGGAAATAGCTAAGGACGTTTCCCACATACTATCCCACGAGTTCGGCAAGCCCGACGAGGAGCCATTGCGTGTACTACTCGGCTACGCGCCGAAGCGGAGGATAGAGCTATGGAGGAAGTTGGGCGTCCTGCCTAGGGCGATTGACCGAGAAGTCAACGAGTGCATGCACAGGACCCACATGGGCGTGGACGCTGATCCAGTGAACCTCCTGCTTCACGGTGTTCGTACAAGCTTAGCAGATGGGTGGAGCGGCTCAATGATGGCTACACTACTAAGCGATATCCTCTTCGGCACACCTAAGCCAATAGAGTACACAATTAACCTCGGCGTCCTAAAGGAGGACTACGTTAACATCGTGGTGCATGGGCACAACCCTATTCTGTCCATGAAGATAGCTGAGGTAGCAATGAGCCCGGAAATGACTGAGCTTGCAAGGAAGTACGGTGCAAAGGGAGTAAATGTAGCCGGGATGTGCTGTACAGGAAACGAAGTCCTCATGAGACTAGGCATACCCACAATTGGCAATATGCTACTACAGGAGCTAGCGATAATCACAGGCGTCGTTGAAGCAATGGTGGTTGACTACCAGTGTGTAATGCCTGCCCTCGTCTCCGTCGCTGAGTGCTACCATACAAAGCTGATAACCACAGAGCCGAAAATGAAGATCCCAGGAGCAATCCACATAGAGTTTGATCCCGTCAAAGCGGATGAGATTGCCAGGAAGATAGTAACTGTGGCAATCGAGAATTATCCCAACAGGAAGAAGGACCGCATGCACATTCCCAAGCATGCTACCAAGGCTATAGCTGGATTCAGCGTCGAGGCGATACTTAAGGCGCTTGGCGGCACCCTAGACCCGCTCATAAACGCTCTAAAGGACGGAACCATAAAGGGCATAGTGGGTGTAGTTGGCTGCAATAACGTCAAGGTGAAACAGAATTATAGCCACGTCACGCTAACTGAGAAACTGATCGCGAACGACATCCTAGTGGTAGGCACGGGCTGCTGGGCTCACGCGGCGGCAACGCACGGGCTCCTTAGCATGGACGCGGTTGAGAAGGCTGGTCCAGGATTAAAGAAGGTATGCAAAGCTCTAGGAATCCCGCCCTGCCTACACATGGGTAGCTGTGTGGACTGCAGCCGCATTCTCATAGCACTTGCAGCACTCGCAGACGCCCTCGGCGTAGATATCTCTGACCTGCCAATAGCAGGCTCGGCTCCCGAGTGGATGAGCGAGAAGGCTGTCTCCATAGGAACGTACTTCATCGCCAGCGGAGTCTTCGTTCACCTCGGAGTTGTGCCGCCTGTTTTGGGCAGCAAGAAGGTTACAAAGATACTGACGGAGGACGTAGAAGGAATCCTTGGCGGGAAGTTCTACGTTGAGCCGGATCCCGTAAAAGCCGCGGAGACAATAATCAGCGTGATCAGGGAGAAAAGGAGAAAACTAGGCTGGCCTTTGTAGAAGTAGCTGGTTGCAAAAAATAAAAATTATTTTTTATATTTTTAAAGTGTGGTGTAGCGGAATGCGCATAATAGTGACTGGGAAGGGTGGGACTGGAAAGACGACACTTGCGGCTTCCCTCGGCTTCCAGCTCTCAGACCTTGGCTATCGTGTTACGCTTTTGGATGCCGACTCGTACCCAAACCTAGCCCAGAGCTTGGGGCTCCCGAGGGAGGTTTCAGAGAAGCTCGTACCCTTAACGAGGAACGATGAGCTTATTCGGGAGAGAACAGGCGCTGCCCCCGGGGATGGGTGGGGATTATTCTTCTCACTGACGCCAAAGGTTGACGACCTCGTCGAAAAGCTGGGCGTCAAGGTTAATGAGAATATGCAACTCGTTGTTGTAGGCGGGATCGAGGAGCCAAAGGAGGGCTGCATGTGCCCCGCTATTGCGCTAGCGAAGGTGTTTCTGAGGCACGTGCTCTTAACTCAGAGGGACATCGTCATCGTTGACTCTGAGGCTGGCCTAGAGGCCTTCGGTCGGGGTCTAGCTGAGTACTTCGACACGGGCATCTGCGTGGCTGAGCCGACCATTAAATCCCTTGACGCTTGCCGAAAGATCTTCTCGATGAGTGAGGAGCTGGACGTGAAGGAGAACATTCTCGTCGTGAACAAAGTTAAGGAGTACTCTCTGGTCGAGAAGCTGCTGGGCAGAGTTTTTGCGGATATTCCTCCCTTCTTCGTCGCCCACTATGATCCTCTAGTTGAGAGGAACGAGGAAAGCGGCTTGGGGGTTGAGAATATCCGCAACTCGGCTTTTTGGCGCGACGTCGAGAGTATATCAAAATACCTGATCCGGGGGAGGTGAGGCTTATGTGTGAGAGCGAAGTAACGGTTGCCTACAACAATGCGCAAGAGAAGTTTGAGGAAGTCGTGCAGCTCGTCCTCTCAGGAAACAGCCTCACTATCGTCTGCCTAGGCGGCAGGAAGAAGACATTCACGGGCTTCAAGGAGGTTCCCAGGATAAACGCCAACTTCCTCTCGCACAAAATCTCTATAGATTTAGCGGGTGAGGTCAATGTGGTTTGAGCTATATATAGCTAGCATTTTGCTTCAACCCATGATCGGCTTAGCCGTCCTCTTTTTGCCTGCAAAGCTTAGCAAAATTATCAGGGTGCTGCCCATTCTCTCCTCGAGCATCCCCCTCCTCGTACTTTTGCCGTTTTCTCAAAGCTATAATATTCGTAGTGGCGTGACCATTTTTGGCAACATGCTGAGCTTAGACTGCTTGTCTCTCATATTCTCGATCGTGATTTCCCTCATAGGTTTTCTGAGCATACTGTACTCGTATAACTACATGGAGAGAGACCCCTCCCCGGGGAGGTACTACTTCTGGATGCTCACCTTCCTCGCCTCAATGCTCCTCCTAGTAGTAGCAAACTCGACCCTGCTATTCCTGCTTGCATGGGAACTAACAAGTCTCTGCTCTTTCAGCCTCATCGCCCACTGGTACTTTAGACCCGAGAGCCTCAGAGGAGCATTAAAAGCCATCCTGATCACGGAGCTCGGGAGCAGCCTGGTATTGCTAGGTCTCGCCTTATCTGGCGCGACAACGCTTTCGGAGCTAAAGCCGATAACGAGCATCCCCCTTATGGGCATCCTCCTCGTGATCGGCGCCTTAACAAAGTCTGCTCAATACCCCTTCCTGATCTGGCTACCTGACGCCATGGAAGCGCCCACACCCGTGAGCGCATACCTGCACGCGGCAGCGATGGTGAAGGCGGGTGTCTACCTGATTGCGAGGATGCAGCTCCTAGGTCTGCTGGACCCCATCTCACTTGGCTTGGCATTCTCGCTAGGAGTTGTAAGCATGCTGGCAGGGGGCCTCTTGATGCTCTTCCAGAGAGACGTTAAGAGGGTGCTAGCCTACAGTACCATCTCGCACCTGGGACTGATGTTTTCATCAATCACGCTGGGAGTACTCGGACTGGTGGCAGGTCTCCTTCACCTCCTAAACCACGCCGTGGCGAAGGCAGCCTTATTCCTTTGCAGCGGGGCGGTGGAGCACGAGACCGGGGAGAGGGACTTGAGGATGCTGGGAGGTTTATTCAAAAGCATGCCTCTGACAGCACTCGCCTTTATTGCCGCAGCGCTCTCTCTATCCGGGGTTCCTCCTCTAGGAGGCTTCATCAGCAAGCTTTTTATTTTCATCGCCTCCCTTCAGCCTATTACAGGCATCCCGGGTGTGTTGGGGAAAATCTTGGCGGTTGCGCTCCTTGTATCTTCTCTCCTAACCTTCATGGGGCTGCTTAGGGTGATTGGTGGGGTTTTCTTCGGAACCCCTGCGAAAGAATTTAAGGCTAAAGACCCTCCCTTACCCATGCTCATCACCCTCCTTTCGTTGATGTGCATAGTCATCGTCCTTGGGCTAATCCCCATACAATTGCTGGACTGGGTAAGTCTCGGTCTTGCCGAGGCAGCAATATTGAAGGACACCACCAATACTCTCGCCACTCTTGCTCTTGTGTTTGTGCTCATCCCACTCCTCCTCGGCGGGGCGGTCTATGTGTCGAGAGCTCCTAGGAGGATTAGGGATTTGTACGTGTGCGGCGAGGATCCTGGCACCTCCTACTCGTCCTCCGTGGCAATCTACGACCTGCTGAGGGGGAGGATCGAGAAACCCCTTAGAGTGATCGATGTTGACCAGCTCTTCACAGCCTTGGGCATTAAGATTCACGCCTTGCTCTCAAGGTGCCTTACACCCGGGGTGGTCAAGAGGGGAGCACTTTTGCTCCTGCTATTGCTGTTCCTCCTCAATATTTACATGTGGGTGGTGGGGATATGAGGAGCCCCCTGGCAGACGTCCTCCAAGAATTGGTGAGCAAAAACCTCGTTCAGAGGTACGAGAAGCTCCGCGAGAGGCGCTGGATGCTCTACACTGAAGGCTCGATGCTCCGGGGGCTGGCCAGCTACCTGAGGTTAAAGGGAGCGCGCCTGTCAGCGATCACTTGCGAGGAAACGTTCAACGCCTTCACCCTGATATACCATTTCGACTACGGGGGAGAGGTTCTGAACGCAGTGCTCTCCATCACTAAGGCGCCCGGCTGCGTGGATACAATTACGGATATCTACCCAGTCGCAGACTTCTACGAGCGGGAGGTCTCAGAGATGTTCGGCGTCAAGTTCATAAATGCCCCTAGAACCGAAAGGCTCTTCCTCCCGGATGACTGGCCGGTAAGAACCGCCTCTGAAAGGGGTGGTAGCGGATGAGCCAGAGAGTTAGGGTGCCCTTCGGCCCCTACCACCTAGCCCTCGAGGAGCCCTTCAGGGTGAGCATCGAGGTCGAGGGGGAGAGGGTGACCGCCGCCACTGTCAGGCTCGGCTATGCTCACAAGGGGATAGAGAGAATTATGCAGAGGAGGAGGTGGTTTGAGTGCCTACGGATAGCTGAGAGGAACTGCTCAATATGCACGCAGGCGCACAGCCAGTGCTTCTCGCAGGGGGTTGAGGAGCTAGCCAGGGTGAAGGTGCCTGAGCGGGCGGAGTGGATACGCACGCTCGTAGCCGAGCTGAATAGGATAGAGAGCCACCTCCTGCTACTCGGCGTCCTGGCGCACAAGGCTGGGTTCTCAACACTGTTCATGTACGCCTGGTATGCGCGTGAAAGGATAATGGACGCCCTGGAGATCTTAACCGGGAACAGGGTGCAGTACGCGATGAACGTGCTGGGAGGGGTCAGGAGGGATGTCAGGGAGGATGTGGCGAGGGCCGTTGAAGCCAAGCTCGATGAGGCAATGAGGGAGGTGAGGAGGTACGAGAGAGTCTTCCTAGAGGATTCTTCGCTGAAGTCAAGGCTCAAGGAGGCGGGGGTGCTGAGCAAGGACGAGGCTTTAAAGCTGAACGTTGTGGGCCCGGTTGCCAGGGCCTCAGGGGTGGACTGGGACCTGAGGCGGGACGACCCGTACCTCGTCTACGGCAGTGTCGAATTCAGGGTTGTTGTGAGGGATGAGGGCGACGCATACGCACGAACAGCGGTAAGACTCTACGAGGTATTCGAGTCTGAGAGGATCATCAGGCAGGCTTTGAGGAACCTGCCGCAGGGCCCCATATCTACTCCCGTGGAGTCTGTTGGTGCAGGACTCGTCGTCAGCCGCGTTGAGGCGCCCAGAGGGGAACTCTTGTACTGCATCGCGAGCGATGGGGGGCTGACGCCGAGGAGGGTCAAGATCAGGACTCCCACTATTCCTAATGTTAGGTCCTTGGAGTACATTCTGCTGGGCGCTCAGGTTGCAGATGTCCCTGTGATAATTGGAAGCCTAGATCCGTGCATCTCTTGCGCGGATAGGTGATCGGCATGGATGCCCTCCTCTTGTTAATGTCTCTTACCGCCTCACTACTCGCCCTGGCGCAGACCAGGATCACCGACTTCTGCGTCTTCCACTCATTGTCATATCTAGGCTTGCTGGCAGTATCTCTTTGGCACTCCCTCAAAGGCCCGGGGGCTCGAGGCGAGCTGCTCCCACTAGCCCTCCTCTCCATGTGCTACCTTGCGGTGGAGATCGCACTGCTCGCCAGGATCTCTAGGAGGTGTGGAGGCGAGGTACAGGGTTTAAGGGGCTTCGTGAACACCTCTCCTGAGGAGTCGTGGCTGCTGATAGTCATGCTAATCGCCTGCTCCTCGCTACCCCCCTTCGCGCCTTTCTTCTGGCTTGAGAGAGTCGGGCTGGCATTAGCGGAGTCCCTGGAGGGAACAATCTTGGCGGCAACCAGGTACATGTGGCTAGTGGTAAACGCGAGGATAATGATCATCGTTTTAGACACGGGAGGGAAGATAAGAGTGGCAAGGCTTAGCAGATTCGCCGCCCTAAGCACCATACTCGTAGCCGCGTTGCTCCTTGCAACGCTTCTTGTCGCTTTTGGAGGTGTGGGTGTATGATTCGGGAGAAGGTGTTGAGGAGAAGCGTTTGGGTCTTCCACCTAAACACGGGGGCATGTAATGGATGCGATATAGAGGTTATCGCCGCTCTAACCCCGAGGTATGACGCTGAGAGATTTGGGGTTAAACTCGTCGGCTCTCCCAGGCACGCGGACATCCTTCTCGTAACTGGGCCGGTCACGCAGCAGACCCTTCCAAGGGTGAAGAGGATCTACGAGATGGTGCCAGAGCCGAAGGCGGTCGTGGCCATAGGCACGTGCGCGTGTGACGGCGGAGTCTTCAAGGATGGAGCCACATTCAAAGGACCACTGAGCAAAGTTGTACCCGTCGACGTGTTTGTTTATGGCTGCCCACCACGCCCAAACAACATACTGAAGGGAGTCCTTGAAGCTGCTCAAATATATTCAACTAAGCGTCGAGGGGTGGGATAGTGGCTCAACCCGGTCCACTCGGACTTGTGCTCACAATCGGGTACTCCCTCCTAATGGCTTTCCTAATCGCGGGAACCAGGAGGAAGGCGAAGGCAAGGATGCACGGGAGAATAGGCCCGCCCCTGTGGCAGCCGCTCCTGGACTTCTTAAAGCTCCTGTACAAAGACCTTAGCCTTCCCTCAACGTTCTCGACGATCTTCTTCCTCGCACCGGTAGTCGGCGCAATAGTAGGGATTGTTGCGTCTCTCATTGTCCCCTTGCCGGGCATCCAAACGCTGTCGTTCAGCGGAGACATCGCTGCGCTGGTCATACTGGTTAGTGCAATCGACTTCATGCTGCTGACCGGCGGGGTCTCCTCTGGAAACCCCTACTCCTGGGTCAGCTTCTCACGCGCAGCGATGCTTGCGATCATTCGCGAGGTATTCGTTGCAGCTAGCTTCGCAGCGCTCGTAGTTAAAGCCCAGGAAACCTCACTGATCAAGGCGATAGCAGCCGTCCCCCTGCACTTCAAAGCCTCCTTGGGCATC
The DNA here is from genome assembly GCA_020832965.1 of Thermofilum sp. The sequence continues at coordinate 10,398 of JAJHRM010000071.1, forward strand.
TTCTTCCTGGTATGCTCCCTCGGGGTCTCGCTCACCACGGTCTTCTCCGCGCCCCTAGCGGAGACTGAGATACTAGAGGGTTTCCTGATCGAGTACAGCGGCCCCCTCTTAGCGCTCGCCGAGCTCACCCACATGCTGCAAACGTACATAGTGCTCTCTCTTTCAAGTACGCTGATTGCCTCAGCCCTCAGCACGGGGGCTACGGGCATCATAGTACACATCTTGCTCTTGCTGGCATTTTCCCTCCTCACCTCGTTCCTTGACTCGGCGTTCGCCAGGCTGAGGATCGGAGCCGCGGTGAAGATCTACGCACTACTCTTGGCAATCTGCACCCTATGCGTATACGCCTCACTCATGCTGGGGTGACGGGG
>JAJHRM010000072.1 GCA_020832965.1 Thermofilum sp.
TCGACCGCCCTCCCCGCTATGAGCGCGAGCTGGGCGTAGCGCCTGTAGCACTCGGCGAACTCGCGCAGCCCCTCACGCTCCAGCCCCCCGCGAGCTCCCCCATCTCCCTGAAGCAGAGGCCGAGGAGATCCGCGTGGAGCGAGTACGGCGCGCGCGTCACGTCGTCCCAGCGCCACTTGAAGCAGTCGTCGTAGAGGAAGAACTCCACGTCGTCGAGGATGCGGCCCAGCGCGACCGAGAGCTTGAGCCTCTCCCTCCAGTCCTCGCTCAGGAGCGCGTCCGCGAGCTCCAGGAGGTAGGCGAGCCGGAGCGCCAGCAGGGTGCGCGCGAACGCCAGCGACTCGAGCAGCGCCTGCCTGATGCGCCTCCGCGCGTACCCGCTGAGCGCCTCGCCCCTGCGGAGCAGCAGCCTCCAGCGGTCGCCCCCAGCTGCGCGCGCCTCCACGGCCACCGCCTCACTTCAGCATCGCGTCGAGGTCCATAAGGGCTTCGCGCAGCCTCCTCGCCCAGTCCCTCAGCGCGTCGAGGGCGTGCCGCGGCAGCATGTACTCGTCCGCGAGCTTCTCGAGCACGTGGATCTGCGCTGCAACCTCGTCCAGCTGATCTCACCTCTCCGCCACCACCTCCCTCCACCTCGCCACCTCCAGCTCGGCGTGCATCCGCAGCGCGCGCCCCGCGCCAGTGATATATAGCCCTGTGCACGGCTCGCTGCGAGGGCGCGTGGAGCTTGGCGCGAGCCTGGAGCTCTGGGGGGCTCTAGAGGTTGTCTCGTCCAGGCTAACCGAGCTTGCGAGGGAGACTTGCCGAGAGCTGGGCCTGGATCTCGGTGTAAGCGCTCTAGCATCCCTTGAGCGCATCTACGAGGACAGCGAGTACGGGCGCGAGATCTGCGGTTACTATGACCCAGTGAGGAGGCTCGTAGTGGTCTCCCTGCCGTGCCTGGCGGAGGAGGAAAAGAAACTCGCGGGTCGCCTCGCCGAGACGCTCGCGCACGAGCTCGTCCACCACTGCCAGTTCACGCGCGGCCCGCTGTGCGAGGTCCACCTCGACCCCGGGCTCGCCGCCAGGGTGGACGCGGCGCTGCCCTACAGGCTCAGGCCCCACGAGGTCGAAGCCTACGGGAAGCAGCGGGAGCTAGCCGAGAGGCTGCGGGGGGTAAGGGGCTTCGACGAGGCGGTGGGCTACGTGAGACGGTTGCTCTCTCCCGAGGTGGTGCTCCCGCTGAGCGAGGTCGCCAAAACTCTGAGCAAAGCCCCAGCGCTCAAAGAGTCAGCTAGGCTCATCGCAGAGCTCACTGGAGAGGACCTGCTATCAGCCGTAAGAAACCTAGAGAAGCGGCTAGTTACAGAGGATGAGACGGTCAGAGAGTGCTACAGAAAGGAAATAGCCGGCTACCTGCAGAAAATCGAGAGAAACCCTGCCGACGTGGTCGCCGAAGAGCTAAGGAAGAGAGCAGAAACCTTCCTGTCACAAAAAGTAGAGGGGGGCAGAGCCAAGATCATTATTACAGATCCCGGCATTGCCCAGCCGCGTGCTTATGTAGTCTCTAACAATGGCATAGCTATCGGCTTTGATTTGAAGAAAGGAGCACCACCGCTTCTTCCTCTACTCCTGGAGACCGCCGGCTGGGGTCCCTCGTTCAAAGAGCCCATAAGGCTGCAGATGACTCTTGCTCAGATCCTGAAGGGAGCCGTCAGAGCTGGGAGCCACGAGTTCAGAGTAAAAGTTCTACCTCGGGAGAACATAAACGTATGTAAAGAACTTTACAAAGAGCTTTACAACGAGTACTGGAAAGAGCACTGGCTTGCTGCTGATGTGCTCTTAGCTCTCCTCTTACTCAGCGGCTGGAAGATGCAAGCTCTTGAGAGCAGGAAGTTCGGGGAAGCTGAGTGCTTTGCCGTCGCAGTGGAGGATCCAGGGGGCATGGAGCGTTTGGAACTCATCGTGCCCAGCAACGTGAGAGTCAAGGATGAAAGCCTAGGCATCGATGCGCCGCTTAAAGATGCGGTGGAGAGACTAAAGAGCGAGGAGAGCTCCAGAGACTTCATCATAAGATATTTCACAGAGGATCTCACTCATAAAATTATTTTCAAATGCAATGAGAAGCTGAGGAAGAAAATGCTTGAAGAATTAGCAGAGGAATTAAATCAGCTATTAAAGGTTTTGGAGGAATTCGATGGGAAAGAAAAGCTAGTACCAGAAGTCTAATGGAAGATAGCCTCCTGAGGGTATGCTGAGAGGGGATGACTCGCTGAGAAACGCTCTTCAAGACTTAGTCGGGGAAATAGTCAAATGGTGGCGCAGGATTGGCGCTAGAAAGTACCCCTGGAGGGAGGTCAATGATCCATGGCACGTCCTCGTTGCCGAAGTCCTCCTAATACAAACCAATGCAGCAAAAGTGGTCAGGGTGTATGAGGAGTTTGTGAAAAAGTACTCCATACCAGCGCACTTCGCCGAAGTCTCTGAGGTGGAGGAGCTGCTAAGGCCGCTCGGTCTCCACAGGCAGAGAGCTAGGCTACTGAAGCAGGCTGCCGAGTTCCTCTGCCGCGAATACGGCTGCCGGGTTCCTGACTTATACGGAATAGCGCAGACCCCCGGGGGGTTATTCAAGATGTTGAGCACTCCTTCGCTAACGAAATCCCAGGTGATACGCTCTTCGAGAGCGTGTGTGACTTGGCGAGCTGCTCTGAAGTAAGCGTGCGCTAAAGAACCTTGAGAAAGAGGCAAAGAAATCCTAAACCTTTCACAGCCTTAAACTGTGGGCTACTCCGGACTTTATCCTCGAGACGCCTCCAGCGCTCCCCCAAGGCTACCCGCTGCGCCCTGCGCTCCGAGCACAGCGGCGCGCTCGGGGTAGCGGGGCTCGCACAGCTCTTCCAGTGCATACAAAAAATGCGGGTCTAGCAAGCAGAGGTACTTTATATAGCAAGCATGGATTCCAAAATTAGCTCTTTAATATACGATCGGAGCCAAAGCTCAGCCTCATATATAGGGTAAAATTCCGTGAAAATTCTAGTTCCATGTGTAGAAGGTATAGGGTATTTTTCAACCACCACTCCCTTCAAAATTTTATAGAGTAATTTGCCTCTATCATTAGATAAATTAGCAAATTTGTTTGGAAATATTTCTGTAAAAACTTTATTTAAGAAATCATTCAGATACCAGTCCTCATTTTCCCTACATATATTTGGTAGCGGTATATCAAATCTGGCAACCATCGACATATTAGAAATTACCCTTTCCCTATAAATTTCGGATAATTCTGGTCTTAAGACCGTAAATGCAGATAACGTCGCTCTCACTAAATCCTCCAGCTCGCTTTCATCTACACTTTCCTGTCTTAAGGATCTCACCACCGCACTCATAGGATAAACAACAAAAATCTGTTCTTCTGTATTACGGTTGAATACTGCATAAAAAGTATCATCTGAAGGAACCTTGTAAACTCTTTTAACACATCCTACAACATTCTTCAACATATTATACGAAACATTTTTATCACTAAGCTCATAGAGGCCCCTAATCTTCTCACTTACAAGTTTTGCGTAAATATGTAATGGCGAAATAGGGCCATCAAATGCTATCAAGTAATTATCAACACTCTTGCTATTTTTTAATATATGAAGAACACCTACCTCAAGAATTCTCATTATGATCTTAGCTTCATCGCGGGCTCTTACTCTCACATACCCTGTTCTTAAGAGATCCTGCTTCTCGATAGTTCTAGTATCTCTCCCGAAGCTCACCGATGTGTCCAGCCATGCATCTTTCCCTAATCTCCCCAGGTTGTCAAAAAGAGGTTTGGCATCATTAAGTCTAGCACCTGGTGGTGGCTCAAGACTATTATCCATTTCTTTCAATGTTGTATATGGAAAAGCTATGAATCTTAACAAAGTAATACTATTAGTCACAGGTCTGATTTCCCCTTCATCGGTTCTTTCGAAAACTCCAGCTCCGCAAACAACTAAATGTATAGGCACTGTTATTCCTTTAACATTTATTTTTCTAATTACCCTTGTTTCTACAATTCCATCGATAAAATATTTGAATTGAATATCAGATTGCGATATTTCTTTGAATTTAATTTTTATTATTCCTCCACTAGTTTGCAAAATTAATTCTTTTGAGGCTGTCGGAATATCTTCCGCATATTCTTCGGGCTCTTCTTGGAAGACCAGCTCTCCTTCATACTTTCTATCTAATTTACTTAAATATGATGAAAGTTCATCAAATGTGCCATAAATTTTTATAGAATTATAGCTCATTTTGAGTCACCATATTCGTAGATAGGCTTTCTCTCATAATATCGTTTATCGGCGGTGGGAATGATAGGATTAATGGTTGAAGATATATCGGATGATGAACTAGTACTTCGCCTTTCCCTAAATATCCAGCAGTATTCCTTAGCTCCCCAAATATCTTATACATCTTCTCCTCCAATTCGGCAAGTGGCATCCTACCTACCACTAAAGTGCCGGTGTTACCCAGCACTTGGCTGTCTATATCGCTTGGGAATTGCTCGGCACCGAACAGAGACACCCTAAGATCTCTACCTCTCGCAGCTATTTCTACGAGAATCTTTTTTATAGGAGATTTCGAGGTTGGAGCATACTTATTTAACTCATCAACTATTATCACAAAAGCTTTATCCTTACCCTTTCTCTGCATTTCTTCAGCAAACCTTAAGATGTCATTGATCACACATGAAACTATAACCCTCTTTTCGACATCGCTCAATCCATAGAGTTGTATGACATTTACTCCTTTCACAAGACCATCAGCACGAATAGGACTCGACGAGGGCGCTGAGCGGTCGATAATGTGCTTAGCCCTCTCCAAAAAGCCGTCTAAACGTCTCATAACCGCCTCGACGGTTCTAGGATCGGGACTCATCTCTTGCAATATGCGTGCACAAATATTCTGAGCAGAGTCGCTGTGAGTGCCAGAGCGGCTGGGTTTCGATGATGCTCGTTCTGCACGTAAACATTCGAGAACCTGTCGCAAAGTATTCATAGAGGGGCGAAGGTGAGAATACTCGGCAATGATGTTCATTATCTTTGTTATAAGGTTCATTTGTAAAATTGAAGCCTCATCCTCCTCTTCAAAGAGCCCCGCTATAAGGCCTTCTGTACCTAGATCCAACAACCCATAAGAATATACCTGAGCATTGCTCATGAACTCCGGCTTATTGCGGTAGGGGTCATCCTGGTAAGTAAAATACTTTATATTATTCCTGTAGTTATACATAGCATTAAAAATTTCTTTATACATTTGTTTATAAATCTGTAATGTTTCATTATCTATCCCTTTATTTCTTCCCCATGCTTCAATACATTTGTCTAGATCATTTTCTGAATCTGGAATCCTATGTAATCCCATAAAGTCTAATCGTTTAACATTAAAAGCTATTATATATATTTCTTGTTGAGTTCTTTCCATATATTCTATTAATGAAAACATTAGGAATCTCAAATAACTGGTCTTTGCAGCTAACCCTGACATACCACCTACATTCAGATGAGCCCCCTCAGGCCCCAACAAGAAGTCTGCGTAGTAGAAAGCTGGTATTGGTTCGCGTCCTTTAAGGAAACCAGCTAGTATACGTTTATTAGGATCAGGTATAAGCGATTTCCATAGGGCATCTGTATCGGATCTTTCTGGAAGTTTTATGGCATAAGCTTTATCGAAAGTTTCATTCTTCAATTTCACAAGAATATTTATAGAAGCTTTTCTGAAAAGTCTGGGCTTTGTAGCGGGTTGCCCCTGCGTCAACCTTATGCCGAGACTCGCGTACTCGAATTTATCCACCGCGGAATACACTTCCACGTTCGATACCACGCCGATTGCCAGAGGAGAACCGTCCTGAGACACAATAGTTACCACGTCTCCCTCTCTAACGGATTCATCGAGAAGATCCGCGTATATCTTTGTCGTGCGCATAGGTGATTCTCTAGAAATCACCACGTACCCGACGTATTGTTGCGCGTTTACCATCTTCCACACCTTATCCGGCTACCTTTAATAATCCTCGCGTAAAACTTCCAAAGTCAACTTTTAAGCCTTTCGCCGTAGCTAGCCACAGAACCATGCTTGCAAGTTCATGGCGAATAATGAAGCTCCTGACCCCTGGCTCTACCTCGTCGATAACACTCGCCGGTAGGCGCTGCTCGTAACTTACAACGTCAATTAATGTTGAACCCGATAATCGGAATGTCTCAAGACTGCTCGCTATCTTTTCGTTAGCAATTTTCCATAATATTTGATGATAGTTAGCTAACAGATATAATCTATCATATATCTCCTGAAGTTCTAGATGTGATAATTCTTCAAACTTTTTCAAGAGATATATACCAGGTACAGTTATCGTCACATGATATGCTGAACCAGGTAAAATCTTAGCCCTTCTTCCAACATCCGAGCCAATGAAGTGAATCCTTCGATGGATTGTAGGTGCAATGCTTGTGAGCAAATTACATGTTGCTAGGAAATCATGAATCTCTCCAAGAATAGAATAAATCATCAGCTTATTTTTTTTATCAAGTTTTATGAAATCATGGAAGGACATAGATTTGTAGAAAATATAAAGGCTACTTCTTTCAAGAGTTAAGAGCCAAGTAGTTGTAAACTCATTAAGCTTTAGCAATACATTCCTTAACGCTGAAGGAATCAATATATAATTCTCATTTTCTGTATATACATGATAGTAAGCATAAACTAATAACGATGTTAATTGTACTTGAAACTCTGGAAAGCTTTCAGGTATTTTTCCAAATAATTCTACCCACATATTTTTAATCAATTGTTCATCGATATTTAATATTCGTTTATTTTTAATTTTTTCAGTTAATAACTCATAGAAAATTATGCCTTTAGTAGCATAATACGGATCATCAATTACTGTAATTTTATAGTTTAAAGCATCATTAAGAATCCTTTGGTAAACTTCTGTTCTTCGTTGAGAAATTCTTTTAGGATTATAAAAGATGTTTATTAGATCCCATAATTCTTTACCTTTATAGTCATTATTCATTTTCGATCACCTACGCTCCAGGATATCTTCAATTATTTCCCTAATTTTACTTACATATCTTTCTTCATATATTTTTCTTAATGCCTCCTTAAACTCTTGAGGTAAACCTCGAGTTAGTTCAGACCCGCTGGCACCGGGAGCCGAAGCTAGTATCGCCGCTAACGTTAGGCCATCCTCTATGGGCAAAGGAACTATAAGGTCATACAGTGCAGCTTGCAAACGAGAAACCCACTTGACGTTAGGGGTGTACACGAGAAGTATTTTAGTTGGTGAAGCTCTAATATCTTGTTCTGTTAGATGAAACTTAGAAAGTATCTTTCTTCTATCAAGCTTCTCAACATTGATGTCCGTTAGTCTCGCCCACACAATTAACCTTAGCGCTGTACTCCCTCTTTCACCTTTGATGAATACCTCATACGCCTTATAACCTTTTGCCCGAGATATTGGAGAAGGTTGTAGCACGCGACCTCTATAAATATTTCTATAAATCCTATGAATTTCTTTAGCAGTAATTTCTGAAACCATATCAGCGTACTTAGAAATTCTATCAAATCTTCCGGAAAGTATATCATTCAATTCTTTTGATAATCCTATTTCAAATAAGAGCATGCCTGGAGGAGTAGTTATAGTTATTTTACTAAAAATATCTTCTAAAACTCGATTTTTAACAATTTCAGGTGGCTTTAGCTGTTGCAATTCACTTACGAAATTAGGATACATAGCTATATATTGGGCTATAATGCTACTTAATATTTGTCTTATGAGGGCGATTTTTAATCTAGTATTATTTAAATTCATTTTTTCTATTTCATTTACGATATCTTCTATACTTTTCTTGGTAAATATTTTTTCGGTTTGATTACCAATCATTCTGTTTAGAAGATCATTAATATACCTCTTCATGTCATCTTTAGTTATTGGGTCTAGCGTCTTGATAATTCCTATTACCCCATGAGTCCTTGAGATGCCCGGTTGTGTCCTGACTTGTTCTAAAAGTGAAGCAAACCTAGCACGCGCATATTCCTGTAACAGTAAAACGATAGTCGGGTAACGCGTGTTTCCCTTGCTCAAAGCTTGGTCATGAATTACTCTAAATAGATATAGTACCTTGCCTAACCTATCAATTGAGAAAATTTCTTCCACGTCTTCTAACTCATCTAAGATCACTATAAGTTTACTATTAATTTTTCCTAAAACAGCTCTAGCTATATCCAGGAGGCTTCCTGTGTAATCATTAGCATCCAAATCACATGTTTGTGGAAGCGTAGTTAATATTTCATCTATCCCTACTGTATTAGGAGAAAAGATTACCGGAAGGATTATTGATAAAAACTTTCTTGCATCCATAGGCAATGATTCTTTTGAAAGTGGCGTCATGTTGCCATAGAACCTTTTGATAAAATTCTGGTAGTCTTGATTCACTTTTGAGTAAACGATAGATAAAGGAATATATGTCACATAATACTTGTAAGCAGAATCGCTGTATAGCAGTTGTTTCGACCTTCTATACAGTAGTTTTCCAGTAAAGCTTTTCCCCTGCCCCCAATCACCAGCTACTACGAAAATTGGCAAGCTCGCACCTAGTATCTCGTCTACTATTTTTCTTGGAATCAGCACTGGATTCTCTTCTAGTGAAAGCAGACAACCATCAGTAAGGTAAGTTAAAGTTTCTACGATTAATGGTATAATTGCTGCTCGCATATCATCAAGGGATTGCGAAATATTCGGGCTCGCTGCGGGCATATTCTAGCCACTATGATGTCACATCAGCATCAGGTATAAATAGCTGTCCCTCCACTCAATAAGGACGTGGAAGCAAGTCTTATCATCGATAGAATATTCGATAAATCTGTGGATTTTATTAAGAAAATTTCAAAACATTATGGTAAACTACCGTGGGTTATAGGGTTCTCTGGCGGTAAAGATTCCACAACCGTCGTTCATATAGTTATGGAAGCCATCAAAAGGGGAGCAGAGCCCAGCAAGATTTACGTCGTCTACGAGGACACCCTCTTGGAACACCCTCTGTTGAGGCAGAGCGCGCTTGAAACGCTTGCTTCTTTGCGGAAAGTTTCTCAAGAAGAGCTCGACGGGGTAATCGAGCCTGTGGTTCTAAAGCCCGCTCCGCGTGAGGATTTTATCTCTATGATGGTCCTAAAAGGATACCCAGCACCAGGACCGAGGTTCAGGTGGTGCACGCGCGTGCTGAAGCTCAACCCCCTCAAAAATTTCGTGCGCTCGCTCGGAGAATTCGTTATGGTGTCGGGCGTTAGGCTCAATGAGAGCAGCTACAGGAAGGCTAACTTGAAAAGTAGAAAGCTTGCAGAGACACCAGTGACTGAGATAAGCTTTGCCGGTACTAAAGCTATCGCGGTTATGCCCATACTTACGTGGAGCGATGATCATGTATTTAGATTTTTATCGAGCACTGATAGATGGGATGGGAAAAGCTATGATTATATTTTTGAACTTTATGGGTTTGATAAGCCCTTAGATGCCATGCCGATCACTGTGAGGTACGGCTGTTGGGTGTGCACAGTTATAAGAAGAGAGAAAACTCTTCTTCCTGAAGTATTGCTTAAGGCTAAAGAGCAACTATTTTATGTTGCTAAAAGAGAACAACGATATCGCGAGAAAAAACGTGGCAAGTTAAACATAGAAGGTAGAAAAGCTGTTGCTAGTGTTTTCCTTCAAGCGCTGCATGATGCACCAGAAGCTTTTGGATATGATATAGAAAAATTGCAAAAATTCCTAAAACTTATTATTGATGATTACGAGAAAGCTAGAAACATATGGTATGAATTGTATTGAAATATGCATGCTTTGCGTTGCCATGTTCTTCAGCAGTACGGAGACGGTTAAGCTTTTGATCAAGTGCGGAGCGGAACGGGGGGCTGCTGCGTGCCGTGTGAAGTATGCCGAGGTGTTCGGCAACCCCTGACCGCGTGCTACTACCCCTTCATCTCGCTGACAACGTGCTCCTCCACGAGGCTCCTGCATTCCTCCCCGCACTCCCTGTCCCAGCAGGAGGTGAAACAGCCCCAGCTTCTCCTCGCACCTGTCGAGGCAGTCTCGGTGCCTCTTCCAAGCGGCCCCCAGTTCCACACCTCGAGAATTTTTCCCAGGTTATGAGCTTAGCGCGCTAAACACGCCGCTTTGTCCGGTTTTGCCCGACCCCTCTCTCGGGACAAAACAGTTTTGCCCGGCTGTTAGGCTAGGAAGCCGAGCCACCAGCCGTTAATTAGCTGGGGGACCCCGCCTGAGAATCTCCACAGCGCCGCGCGCGGCAGGTGGGGAAGCCTGCGCGCCCTACCGCGCGACCTCCACCCTCACGGGCTCGGGTTTCAGGCGCGTACATACCTTTTCACTGTGTCGAAGCGCGCCGCAGAAGCCCTCGCCCTCTTAAGGCGAGGAGGGGGTCGGCTTCCTCGCTTCCTCGTGGGGCAGCTGGAGGGGTCTGGGGAGAGACCGCGGCAAGCGAGACCGCGGAGCCCTTTTCGAGGGCGCTTGGCATAGGGCGCGCTGGGAGTAGGCCGTGCTATGCTGGAGGTGAAAGTCGGTGGCACGTGGTGTATTGTGGACGCCAGTTGCACGACACCTAGCAGTCCCGTGAAGGTCAGCGGGTATGTCGAGCACCTCAGTA
>JAJHRM010000073.1 GCA_020832965.1 Thermofilum sp.
AGCACCCTCAGCTCGCCCCCCTCCCTCTCGACAGCGTAAAGAAGCGCGGGCCTCAGGAGGCGGGTGTCGAGCGGGTTAACGCGCACGCCGCTGCCCCAGAAGTCCGCGTAGCGGGCCGCCGCCCTCGGGTAGCTCGAAAGCGCGTAAGCGAGAAGCGCGCAAACAGCCACCGCGTAAGCAACCCTCAAAACCCCATCACCGCGGTTCCTTGCCTCACGGTAGAAAAAGATGCCGCGCAATGCAGGATCTGCTATTTCGTGCACCCCCTATATGCGCATCCTGGTCGATCTAACGCTCTTGCATGATCAATGCTCCAGCAAACGGTCGACACGTACAATGACTTAGCGCGCATTTTTATGCATTTAAGCTAACTCACGTACCTAGCTACCGCTAACCTCTATACTTTCCTTAAGTCAAGAATCCCACACTCTTATCGAGCACGCAACAGACTCAGCTCACTTTGCTTCACAAAAGCTATCCCATATTAGCTTTACTTTAACTTAAAAATATAGAATTAATATTAAGGCGGTATTTGCGCTAAGGCTACTTGAGAAGGCGACAGACCGGGTAAACTGCTCCAGGACATGAGCTGGTTTAGGTACCAACCTGATACCCATGTGAACCAGATGCTCTTCCCATCCGAACCTATAACTGCCAAGTGTAGAACAGGCATTGGAACCGCGAGGATAGGCCCTCCTTCTTCTACCACGTCGGGAGTCACGATTTCCGAGCATTTGATCTCAGAAGCCGCTACAGTGCTACCTTCGACACGGTTCCAACCATTCCACTCGTCACTGAGCACGGTAAGGTAGATCCCGTTATCCATACCCCTAACGGCCAGCCACACCGTGGAGCCGTCGCTGGTCATCGAGGGGGCGCTGGGCGTCAAACCGGGCAGCTGCCTCCAACCGCTAAACTGCCAATTCTGCAGATCGAGGTACGCGTACCATATGCTTCGCCCATCGCTACCGCGCACCACTATGTGCAGCTTGCCGTTGGCGACCGCCGCCGCCGGAGCGTCGACCGTCGAGCCCGTGGGCAAGCGCCTCCAGCTGCTCCACTTCGAGGTCGTCTCGTCGAACACGTTGTAGTAAATTCCGTTATCCATACCCCTAACGACCAGCACCAGCTTCCCGCTGAAGCTCCCGCTCAGGTCGCTCACGAGCACTGGCCTAGAGGGAGTAGCGCCGGGCAGCTGCACCCAGCCTACGAACTTCTGGCTCGCGATGTCAAAGTAGCCGAAGTAGATCCCGTTATCCATACCCCTAACGGCGACGTACACCCGGGACCCTTCCGCGTTCGCTGCAGCCGAGGGGGCATCAAGGGTTAATCCGGGCAGCTGCACCCAAGCGCTGCACGCGCTCGCGTTGCACAGAGCGTAGTATATCCTGTTGTCGAGGCCGCGCACAACCGCTAGGTGAAGGGAAATGCGAGGATACACCCGTTTGGCTTTCTCCGAGATAAGGTTAATCACCATCTCTCTATAGAGCTTGGCTTCGCAGAGCTTGCAGGCGGTCTTGATCTCGTACCTCCCACTAAGAATTGTCACATATGCCCGGCTAGCCCCGATAGGAGTAATGTTTAGAACAGGTTGCGAGTAGGATGTGATGTTGACGAAGTAGGGTAGTGCGATGTTGTGGTTCGTCAGCCAGACCCAGTACGGGTGCTCGTCGGGCGGAATGTAGAGCGCGCGCTTGACGTACTGGCTCCCTTGAGTCAGGAACCACTTGTTAACGTTAACCCAGTCCACCATTTCGCTGCCGTCCTCGAATCGAACTCCCACGTAGGGGCACCAGAGGTACCCCAGCAACCTACCGTACTTGTCGCGGGGTTCCAGGTCATCCATGTCGAGCGCGGCCTTGCTACCTTGAAGAGCCCACCTGCACAAGTTCTCAAGCGCTTGCTTGGCTTCCGGTCCCATGGGCTCGCTCAGCTCGTACGCGTCGTACCCCACCAGCCGGACGTAAGTCCCGTTCGACAGCCGGACCGTATCTCCGTCAACCACGTACCACAGCTGCACGAGCGCGGAGTCGGAGTCCGGCACCTCGAAAAGGTAGTAGTTGCAGATGGGGGAGGTGAAAACCTGCAACGCTGCCAGAGACATGGCGAGCGCTATAAGCGCGGCTTTCCGCATCGCGTTATTTTTCTGCAGAACGGCTTTAAATCGTTTTGCTTCTCCGCGCGCTTGGGCAGCGGTCGTGCATAAAAGTTATAAACTTATATTGTTTTACAATATGTGGAGAAAAACACCGCACAGCTTCTTTTAGTGGCGATCTCTGCTCTAGCGCTACTCCTCGCTCGTCTTCAACCAGTTTCTGCGGAACCAGGTTTTTGGAGCCCGAAACCCAGCGTAACGTTAAGGATCCCGGTAACGCCGGGACCGTATAGAGACTACGCGCTTTGCGCGGCAGTCTGGGGGAATTACGTCTTCGTAGCTGGAGAACACAACGTTTCCGGCAAGGATACCGAGTTTATGGTGTATAAGTTGAACAAAACATCCGGAGAAGTAATCCAATACTGGAAGCTCAACCCCACGAATGATATAGATTATTTATACGATTGTATTGTTGTTGACAACTACCTTTATGCAATCGGTTATGATTCAGGAAATGATTACCAGTGGGATATAATTCGGTTTGATGCCACAAATTTAAATAACTATATCAGAGTGACCTACGATTATAGTGGGTGGGACACATCCTACTCTGTAGCAACTGATGGAAACGCTATCTACGTAGCAGGTTCAGTTTATTCAGGCAACTGGTGGTGTATTCGAAAATACGATTTAAACTTGAACTTTAAAGGTATGTCGCGATACGATCTCGTAGGCGGTAGTAGGGATGAAGCTTACGCTATCGGCGTTAACCCGAAAACAAGGCAAGTGTGGGTTGTAGGCGGAGCTGGCAACGATGCAAAAACCACTTGAAAATTTTTGACACTGACCTGAATTTACTGAAGAGCATGGATCTACCCGTTTCTCTGCAAAAACTGGTTCCCTACGCGTGGTTTTACACGTCTATCGCTTTCGACGTACTGGGGAACGCGTACGTAGCGATCGGCGACACTATCCTGAAATTGAACTCAGACGGGATTATTGTGAAGCAAGTTTCCCTCCAAGGGAACGTTACAAAGCTGATCACTGTCACCGACTACATTTACGCAATCGTTAGGGAGAAAGGCTACGCGGTTGTACACGTTTTGAATAGGGAACTGCAAGTGGTGGGTAGCCTCCCGCTAGAAAAAGGGTATTTTAGAGGAGCCTCTTTCGATGGGTCAAGCCTCTATCTTGCAGGGTATTACTTCCCGACCGCAACCGATCACGATTGGCTAATCTATGGGATCGATCCCCTAGTGAGTAGGTTTCACCTTGTTGTGCGGGGGATGAACGACGGGGTATACTATAGGTGGTTAACCTCCAGTTGGAGCCCGTGGGTTAGCCTCCCAGGCTTCACGGTGGATGCTCCAGCGGCAGCCGAGTTTGGAGACTCTCTCCTGCTAGCCGTCCGCGGTAGAGATAACGGAATATGGTACGGTTCAATCACGCTTTCATCAGGAGAGTTTACCGGGTGGCGGAGTTTACCGGGTTCAACACCGTCGCGCCCCGCAATAGCTGTTGACGCAAAAAACTCTAAAGTATACCTAGCCGTGAGAGGAAACGATAACGGAATCTACTACAGCGAGCTAGAAGGCCCCGGATGGATGCAGCTTCCTGGTAGCACGATCGATGCACCGGCAGCTGCTGTTGTAAGCAACAGGCTCCACATCGTTGTTAGGGGTAGCGACGGGTTAAGCATCTACCACGGGCAGCTTGATCTATCAACTGGCAAGTGGCTCGGCTGGAATCAGCTTTCGGGTTCGACTCCGAGTGCTCCGAGCCTCGCTTCGAACGGAACCCACTTGTTCCTCGCCGTGAGAGGCGGCGACAACGGGATATACGTTAAAGTGTGGAGCGGCGCGTGGGGACAGTGGGAGAGAATCCCCACCGGCTCAACACCAAGCTCGCCATCGATAACCTGCTACAACGGTAACCTCTATGTTTTTGTTAGAGGGGACGACAACGGAATATATTATTGCTGGAAAACAGAGAACGGGCAATGGTCCTCCTGGAGTAAACTAAGCGGGTTAACTCCCAATGCACCTGCTTCCGCTCCTCCTCCCTAAATATTTTTCCTTTCAAATTGTCGATCAATAGCATTAAAGGTCAGGAACGTTTTAGTAAATGGATAAAAGAGTTAAAAAAAGTCTTATTTATTGTGTTGTTGAGGGGGCGCTGGGGGTTGTGCCATCAAGTGCGCTCCATGGGGTGTAGGAGTTGAAACTGGTTCTGCGCGTGTAGTATATCCCGTTATCGTTGCCTCTAACCGTAATGTAGAGGCATCCGTCAGCGAACCATACGGTTGCAGCTGGGCTCGAGGGTGTTGAGCCGGTTGGCACGCGTTCCCAGCCGCTCCACGATCCCTCCCAGATGTTCACGTAAACCCTTGAATCCAAACCTTTAACAGCAAGGTACAGCTTGCTGCAATCGGTAGCCAGCGAGGGCTCCGCATCGGTAAAACCATCAACCACGCTCCAAGACACGTCGATGTAGCTCGAGGACCCGATCAGCTGGGCGGGATCCACCTGACCGTAGTAGATCGACCGCCCATCCGATCCAACAACTACCAAGTGCAGCTTCCCACCCAGGACCGCCGCGGCAGGCCCTTTAGCTGTTGAACCACTCAAACGCTTCCAACCGCTCCAGCTGGCGCTGTACAGATCGTAGACGTTAACGTAGATGCCGTTATCCCCACCCCTAACAACAACGTATACCTTTGAACCGTCGCTAGCGAGCGCAGGCCTAGAGGGGGTAGACCCAGGCAGCTTCTGCCAAACAACACTACTGCTGCCAACGCTCTCCACACGACCGAAGTAGATGCTTCCACCATCCATACCCCTAACCGCCACGTAAAGCCTCCCACCAACAAGCACAGCGGAGGGGGAGTCGGGAGTAGCCCCCGAAAGCTTAACGTAACCGCACCCAGACAAGCACGGCTTATAGTATATCGAGTTATCCATACCACGCACAACCGCAATAACGTTTACGTTGTTATTGAGAATCAGTTTTAACCCGTCATTTATTCTCTCATCTGAAACACCATATCCAGCCATCTGGAATAGCCAAGCCAAGTTTTGCCTAGCAAGATACGAGTACAGAGTAATCATCGTCTCGTTCACATTAAAGCCATTCGCCATTAGCCTATCTTTCATTGAAGTATTGTTGGCCCACAGCTGGAAAAATTGCCTATGGATATCCGCACCATAAACCTTATGAAGGTAGAAAAAGACAAACTGCATGCGTTCGATCTCCGAAACGTTTTTATCCCCAGAAATGTAGTCGAAGAAGGCTGGATGAGTACCCCAGTACCAAAGCCTAACGTTGGTGCCATAAAGGTTCGCTACAGCTTCGATACCCAAGTAAGTTGCTAAGGGTTCACAAAAAAGCGGGCATTCGACGTAGTATACTAGTGGCGGTGTGAAAGAGTACATGTGCCCAAGCTCGTGCGAGAGAACACCCAACCCAACCATGGTGCACGTGGACTGGCCACCTCGCAACTCCAACGCCGAAGCCGATAAAATTGGTGCCTGCGACCCCGCACCACTCGAGGTTCACTTCGACTCTGTGTGGCTTGCCTTGGAGCCTCTCTCCCAAGCAAGCTCCCATGGACTTGTATACAGCTTCCAGTGTATCTATGAAGGTCTGGACTCTCACTTGTCGGCTTACGTTCCAGAAGTACTCGGTTGGTATGTGGAGTGCGAAATCCTCGCTTTGCATGTCCCTATACTTGACGAGACGGCTTTCATCGTAAAGGAGACCGCTCATCGAGACTTTACCCAAACCCCCTAGGGGCCCTAGATCAGCGTACAGCTCGAACCTTGCTGAATCCGTGAATGTTCTCCCCACACCGTAGAAGAGAGTACCGGGAATGTAATTCCCGATGTTATCTCTGTAAACCTCACTATCCCCTTCAAAAACCCTCAAGGTTATGTTCCGCCCGCCTGTAGGGTCTGAGTAAAACGCTAGAACGTTCCCGAACTCGTCCCTTATGTCGAACCACAGCTGCGTGTCCTGCTTTACGATCCACATGCGGAAGGATCCTTTGCCGCCGAAAGAGTACGAGTACTCGCTGTTCGCCTGTAGGGTCAGAGCTATGCTTTCAAAATAGTAGTACCACCCTGGGGGGATGTACCTTGCGTTTACTACAACATTCATCGGCGTTATGTGGAACAAACTTCTTCCAGTTATCGGGAAAAGGAAAACCCAGTTTCCCAAATAAAGATCTGGTAACCTAAACTCTATATCCCAATAATTCGACAAGCTTCCATCAGTTTCGTACGCGGTTACCAACAGCTTCGACGAGTTCATCGATGAAATAATGTTGACCATTTGATCTTCTGGTTTTACTTCCTTTACTAAAATATATCCATCTGAATTCGTAGAAGTTCGTTTTATGGCTATGACTGTTAGATTCTGATCTTCAATGTTCGTGAGCAACGTCAATACACCAGTTGTCGTGCGCCCCACGAAGGCTGGGGGAACAGCCGGGACGTATTTAGAGACGAGAACGTATATCTCGTCCATAGGTAGCGGAGCGCCTCTTTCGTCAATTACTTCTACACTGGTCGACTTCGATGGCTTCAGCGTTATAAAAACGTCGCTGTCTATGTAAGCCGTTGTTTGGAGGAACAACCCTTTGTTAGGGTTTTGGGCAGCGTAATCCCAGCCGCTTGAAGCTATAAAAACCCAATTGCCAGTTGGCAGCATGAAGTTGTACTTGCCTTCTTTATCGGTGACTCCCCATTCCTCGAAGTGCGGATACATAACTCCCCAATCCAGCGAGAAAGCTTTGATGAGGGCTCCTTTAATCGGATTACCCGCTTCGTCAGTCACAAACACGGTAGCATTATGCAGTTTGAAATCGTACAAACACTTGGTAGCATATAGTGGGCTAGCTCGCAAAACTTCCGGCGTAACAATTTTATTCTCACCTGGAGATAAATAGATGAGCGCTGATTCAACAGTGCCTCCTGCTGTGATTTTGAGCTCATGGTACCCTGGGAATAGGGATGGAATTACGAGAGCACCCGTCGAGTTAGTTTTTCCTTTGTATTCACCATTTACATAAACTAGAGCATCAGATTTAGCTACAATTATTATCTAACAGTTATCTGATCCCCAAAGTGTTGATAAATCTATTATTCCTTTTGTATCTAAGCTTTTTTCATACCAAGTAAAATTGCCATCTTTAACGTAATCTGTATAACCGTATCCAAATGATGCTTCTATAGCTGGCTTACCCTTATAGTTTACTTTCCTATATCCAGCAAGCAAATGCCCCTCTTTGTCTAAAGGTAGGTGTTCTGGAGGAGTTCTGTAGTCCGCCAAGAACACTAACGCTTTTTTCCACTCTCCTGTTTCGGTGAGAACTTCTGGGTCAAAAATTATCACTTTATATCTATCAGTTTCTACGCTCGGCCTATCCGGGTTTTCCCACATAAAGTTTAGAGTGTTTTGCCCTAGAATGTACTCTCCTTGGGAGGCGTTAATGTAGAAGCTCACTGAAGCGTTTATTCCGAGAGAGGAGACGCTCAACGTTGCAATCCAGCGCCTATAAAGTATGTCTGCTTGGCTATTCGGTTTGCAACCATTATCCGGGTCAACAAAGTAGTTTCCGTCCTTAGGCAACTTTGTTAGCTCCGCCCTAACGAGGGAGACCTCGATTTCTCTTCCTTCAAGGAAACCACCCTTATCGACTCGATACTCAGCCGCTATGCTGTCTGCAGCTTCTGGACTCGTGCTATCAATGTTGGTGAATCTCAACGGTAATATTTCGGGATTGTGAGAAAAAGCTGCTATATCGTTATCCTGCGTACTCCAATCTTCATAATCATCTAGGCCCATATATATTGTAAAGGCTTTAAAGGATTTTTCAGGGGCAGGAAATCCGGATGCACAAGTTAGATGTTTCCAGCTATCAGCCCAGCCAGCTTTTATCATCAAGTTAGTGAAGTGACCTTCGTACTCTCCATTATATGTGTAACCGTTTCCACCGAAAAGTAAAACCCACCCAGTATTAGGTAAGTAGTCTTCTAAAAGCAGTGCCTTGTATCTTACACCTAGGTAGTTTTCATCTGATGGATATAGTTGCAAATCAGCTGCAAAGTCCTTCGAAACAGTATTTGAGATAGTTGAACCCATTATATCTAAGTTTTTACCGATATTCGAGTTAAATGAACATGATGAGCATAAATTTGTCCTCGCGTATTGCGTGTTTTTCTTCCCGCTTAAGGTTAAACTTTCTAAGAATGTTTCATCTTGGGTTGCTACCTTCCTGGCTTCACTCCCTTTCACTCCGGATATCGCTGGAAGGTGTGTTTGCATAGAGTTTATTACAGAATCGCATACCAATACTATTATGGTAACAATTACAACCAAATAGTTTATTAGAACAAAATTCAGTTTCGCTCTTTTCCTTTTGGTTGGCATTGTAATTCTGGTACTGAAGGAGGTTAATAAGGCGAGCGCAGACTTCGCGTGCGCTAGGATTTTGTTTGAGGAAGAGTAAGTAGTTAGGCAAAACCCTGCAAGCGCGCGCTTATGCTCAATCCATTACCCTAGAAAAGACATACTACCCTAGAGCTCTGCGTTTATATAAATGAAAAAAGATAAAAATAAGCTTTTCCTTTTCTTTTAACTCTAAAAGGCTCTGCGCGCGTCTAGCCTGCAGCCTTTATCAATGGGCTCAAAGCATAAATTTTTCCCATACGTGAGGCGTGTTAAAACAAAAACAAAGCGCGTTCCCTTTAGCCATTCAATATCCGATAAACCTTTATCAAATAAGAAAACTGAAAATTTAGCATCCATAAGGCCACCTTCCAGTGTAACAAGGTAGAAAAACGACCGAGTTTATTACAGAAAGGCCAATTGTATTGCAGCCCCCGGGAGCTTAAGGAAGTCCAGGTAGCCGAGCGGCTCCGTGCTGACAGAGCCGCTCGGCGCCAGCGCCTTCCACAGGCCCATCTCCGTTGGGCGCTTCCTCGTCCTCGGGTGCGCAGGGAACACGACCCTGACGCACCCCCGCGAGACCCACGATGAGATGGGCGATTCCGGAGAGCCTACCAAGGTCGTCCACGCTCTCCACCCTGTGCGCCGTCACTACCACGTAGCCCGGCTCGAGAACGAGCCGCTCCAGCACGCGCGACTTCTCCTCCGCCACGGGGAGCCTCTTCATAAGCATAAGCTAATAAAAACACTACTTCGCAAACCTGATTTTAATTTCTTTCTCTAAAATTAATGAAAAATTAAAAAGATGTGATAAAAAATATTTAATATTTTTATGCTCTCGGAGTGGCTGCCGGTGCGCTTGGCGTTAGGCCATCCAACAAGTACCATGCGCCGTAC
This sequence comes from Thermofilum sp., assembly GCA_020832965.1. The sequence goes on from JAJHRM010000073.1 coordinate 9,440, forward strand.
TGGCCTGGGCTTAACCTGAAGGTGTAGTATATCCTATCGTCGTTGCCTCTAACGAAGATGTAGAGGGTGCTGGGCCTATAGACGATCGCTGGAGAGGACGGTGTGCTCCCCGTCGGTATGGCTTCCCAACCGCTCCAAGCGCCGAACCAGGTGTTAACGTAGATCCTCGAGTCCAACCCCTTGACCGCAAGGTAAAGTCTAGAGCCGTCCGTCGCTACCGACGGCCCAGCATCACTGTACCCGTCGATTTGCGTCCATACAACATTGAAGTTCGTTGTATCCACCTGTCCGTGGTAGAGTTTTCCGTCGGCGCCAACAACCACCAGATGCAACCTCCCTCCGAGGTACGCTGCGGCAGGGGCCGCGCTCGTAAGACCTTCTATGCGTTTCCAACCTAGCCACTGGCCGCTCGGCATATCGTAGACGTTCACGTAGATGTACTGGTCGCTACCTCTGACAACGAGGTACAGCCGGACTCCGTCGCTCGTGAGAGCTGGGCTCGAGGGTGTAGAGCCGGGAACTTGCTGCCACACCACGCTACCGCTACCAATAGCGTCCACGCGCCCTACGTAAATCCCGTTGTCCGTGCCCCTCACCGCTATAAAGAGCTTACCGTCGACGTACACAGCAGACGGAACATCCGGAGTCGCACCGGTAGCCAGCTTCACGTAATCGCAACCGCTCACGCACGGCTTGTAGTAGATCGCGCCATCCATGCCGCGGACCACGGTTACGATGTTCGCCACGGCGAAGTACCCCACACCCGTCTGGGCAACGTTCCCAGCGGCGTCTGCGGCTACAGCGTAGTAGGTGTGGATCCCCTCGGGGTACGGCCCGCCAACGTACGTAAAGGTTTCAGCAGAGCTCCAGGATTGAACGAGGTTACCGTCTACGTAGAGCTCGACGTAGGCTATGCCGCTTCCACCCGGATTATCCTGAGCAGTAATAGTGAATGTTACAGTCTGGAAACTCGAAGGAGTTGTAGGACTATGAATTACACTAACTGTCGGAGGTATGGTATCTGGAGGAGTAGTAGTATAGAATGCCCTCAAGACAGTGTAACTCATCTTCGGGTTCGTAAGATTTATCCTTAAGGAAACATAACTATACTCTGGAACATTTCCTAGGAAGAAGCTGAAGTTGTACGGAGATACACTATTTACTTGCGCTAACTTCCATGTCGCTCCATCGTCAACAGAGTACTCTACCGAGGTTACAGTTGGAGGTTGTG
>JAJHRM010000074.1 GCA_020832965.1 Thermofilum sp.
CGAGCATGGAACATTCATATTTACTTACGGATTTTTAAGTAGGGACTGGAGTAAAGACTATAGGGTACCGGAAATTTACCACGTTTCACGCAGAAAGCGTGGTTCGCGTGGGAAGCCTGCTATCGTTTCAAACATGAGTGTAATGCGTCCAAGCGGCCGACCTTATTCTTCGAGTGATACGAACTTTCTGGTTAATGTTTTTGACTCGGCGTTCGGCTTTATCTCCAAAATAGTAAAGAAGTGCTGCGGGGCGGATGCACATGCCGGAAAATCTTCTTAGGAAGTTAGGCAGGGCTGTTGAGGGGTTGCTTTCTAAGCCCGCAGATGCGAACCTGTTGTCTTTGACAGCACTCTCCTCTCTGCACTTGCCGTATGGCGACCCTGATAGCATGGGGGAAGTGAAAAGGAATGTAGCCGCAAGCCTGGCTAAATTTAAGCCTGACTTAACACCCATTGAGAATCTTCTCAAGGAGGTTGCAGCCGCTTTGAAGAGCAATGGTTACCGGGTAAAGGTTTGTGAGGTTACAACTGAGTGGAGGAGCATTGCCGGCACGAGCGAGTCAGGGTTCCATATCCCGTTTGAGGTTGGGCTGTTCTGGGATCCCGTTTATAACGTCCCGTACATTCCGGGAACTAGCATCAAGGGTGCCATTAGGTGGGCGTTTAAAGAACTGCTTGCCAGAAGATTGCAGGCTAGCCAATCGGCAGAGGAGGAAGCCAGGGAAAAGGTAGAGGCAGAGTCTGAAAGGATTTTTGGTTCAGGCGGCGAGGAGGGGCACGCTGGTCTAGTGGGGTTCACTGATGCCTTTCCAATAAAAACCTCGGAAAACCTGCTTGAGCCTGACGTCGTCACGCCTCATTACCAGGGTAAGCCGAATGAGTGGGAGATCCAGCCTGTGCCAAATGTCTTCGTGACCGTGGCTAAGGGGGTTACCTTTAGGTTCTACATCTTCTATGTCCCGCCCCAGGGCATCCCCGGCAGACGCAAGGTGAGGGGAAAGAGTTTGAGGGTCATTAATAAGCTCAACAACAAAAGCGGGGATGCCGACATCTTTTCTGGAAACCTTGCCGAGCAGCCTGAGAGCCTCCTGGATCCAGGACTCGTACCGCTTGTGGACTTAGCAGTGCTTTATGCTTTTGGTATGGGAGTTGGTGCAAAGACATCGGCAGGATACTCTCGCTTTGCGGTGGCGAGGTATGAGGAGTGGAGCGGGTGAGCAGCTGTACAAGCTTAAAATAGCAGCCCTTTTGCATGATCCTCCACACAAGCCGTGGCTCGAAAACCACGAGGAGGTAGCAGAAAAATGGATCACGCAGTTGACTGGGAGCAGCATCCCAAAGGAGGTTAGAGAGGCTGACAAGTTAGCGTCAAGCATAGACAGGTACCTGCTATCCCTCGTTATTGGTGAGAAGTATATACCCGGCTTCCTACCTTGCAAAGAAGTGAAGCTTAAGAATACTGTGAACCCCCAGTTTGTGCAAAGCATTGAACCTTGTGATGCAAAAGTTGCGGAGGATTACTTTGGAGAGCTGAGCAAAATCCTTAAAGGGCTTGACTATAAGCGGATGTACTTCGCACTCTACCCCTTATACGAGTTGTTGTGGATCGACAAGGGTCTTCCGGTGGGTCCAGCGGACACGAGAGTCCCTACGCATACGGTTTTTGACCATGATTACGCTACCGCTACAGCCCTCAACTGGGTCTCAGATGAAGGATTCGATGGCTATATTCTTGGCATCGATGTTGCTGGGGTCCAGGATTTTGTCGCCTCAAGCAGGAAGCTCCGAGACACGTGGATGTCCAGCTACCTCGTCTCGCTCTTCGCTTGGTATGCTCTGCTGCACTTCATCAAGGAGTGGGGGCCGGACGTTGTCGTAATTCCATCGCTAAGAGGTAATCCTTTCTTCCTGCACTGGGCAGCTAAAAAGCTTGCTGGAGGTGCCGGAGAGAGGCTCATGGGGCTCGCAAAGAGGTATGTTTACCTGAGCAAAGAACTTCAGCATCAGTACGAAGCACTCGGGATGCCACCTTTCGCTGCATTCCCGGAAAAGGCGGTGTTAGCCCTACCTCCTCAAGCAGCTAAGAACGGGGATGAGTGCGAGAAGCTCTTGCAGGAAAGACTAAATAGCGGCTGGAGGAAGCTGTGGGTAGCCGCTCGTGAATTGGCTAGGGTGTGTGCTGACGGCGATAAGCGTAAGCTTACCTGGAGACTCATCCATAGGGTCTTTGAGTACTACGAGAGGGAATTCAAGGATGCGGGTTTCGATGCTCAAGCCCCTCTCCTGCTACGTGTGCACTTGCAGAGAATCGATGGCAGCAAGGATACCTGGCGTATCTACGATGATGCTTACAGTCGCTTAGCAGGGGCCTTTCAGGGTATGAAAAGAGTCAGGGTAGACGCGCGGGCTAAGCTGAAACTCCACGAGCTAACCCGGAAAGCGTTTGGAGGCGGGCTTGGGTATCCTAAGATATCTAGCAGAGGCTACGACTACTGCACTATGTGTGGAACCTTGCCGGCGCTTGTCATCCTGCCCCCCGATGAAAGTAGCGGCTACAGCGAGTTTGCCTTTTATATATATAAGACCGTAGAGGAGGGGGTCAGCCCTGAAGGTGCTAGTGTTGCCTGGAGAGAGAGGAGGCCCAGCGAAATGCAGAAGTTCGAGGAATGGTTAAAGAGAAACGCACGGGAGATTGAGGATTTGAAAGTAGCTTTTACACCAGGCGAGAGGCTCTGCCCGTGGTGCTTTCTTAGACGCGTACTAAGCCTGGAGCCCAGGTTGCTGCGAGTGCTACTAGAAGATGCTGATGTCAAAGGCGTAGTTAGCGAGCTAAAGGATTCCTCTACCAGCTTTAGTTTTCCGTCAGTATCTGACGTAGCTGCCTATAGGTTGAAGGAAGAGCTCGTGAGTGCTGTCAGGAGGGTGGAAGATAAGGAGAAGATCCTCGAACTCCTTAACACGGCTTTAGAAAAATCAGTGGGCAAGGGCTGGGAGCAGATGCGCATCCAAGCCTTATCGCCACTTTGGCCCGCCCAGAAGAGGTTAGACAAAGAAGCAGAGAGCATTGAAGAGCATTTAGAAGCATCGCCATTACTCAGACTTATAGTCAGGCTGGACCCCGAATCGCTATGGTTTAAGACAGACCCTAGCACGCGTACCCTCTGGCGAAAGACGTTCAGGGAAATGGGAGTGGAAAAATGGTCCTGGACTTACTATGCTCTTATCCTAGCAGACGGCGACAGCATCGGCGATCTGCTTGACGGAAAAGTCTCAGCTTTCTTCGGTGCAGCCTGGGACGACATTCGCCAAGCTAAGGTTTCTGGCGTCAAAAAAGAAGATGTGGTGAGTCTAAAAAAGAGGCTGATTGAGAACTCTGCTGAAGGTGAGTTCGGCGAGTTGTTAAGGGGGGCCTTAGGCGCACTGGAGTCCAGCATGAAGGATAAATGGATTGAGGAGTGGGCTAAGCATTTGACGAGCAGATATGGGAAAGGAGAGATCAGCGAGGAGGACATGAGGCAACGGCTTAACAAGCTTTTGGAGAGGCTTGGCGAAATAATTGACGAGGAAGATAAGTTGCCCCTCTCATTCACGTACCACTCCGCTCTTAGTGCTGCTCTCGTAAGAGCGGCTCTCCTCGATGCCGCAGCAATCACCGAGCTTGGAGGCTGCGTTGTGTATGCCGGGGGCGATGACCTGCTTGCCTTCGCCCCGGTTCATCAGGCAATGAGGATCGCTACTTGCACGAGAGCTCATTTTGCCGGCACATGCAGGGACAAGCACTCTTTCGATAATGTGAAAATTCGGGGAGGATTTGTGACGATCAACCAGGCCTCCATGCCTGCGCTACCAGGTGTGGGCCGCAGCTATGCCATTAATATAGCTCACTACCTCTACCCGCTTCAACTCGTGCTCGGCGATGCAAGGAGAGCGATAGGCCAAGCCAAAGCTGGAGCCTGCGCGTGTTATTGGGACCCTATAGTTAAACGACTCCTTTATGTCTACAAGGATTTAGTAGCCGTAATATTTAGCCCGCGAGGTGGGGGCTATAGTACGCTGATCCCATGCACGTTGGCTAGAGCGGTATACGTGGAGCCTGCACGCTACCTGGAGCTCGTGGCTGAGCCCCTCGAATCCGTTAATAAAATACTTGAGCATCTGGAGCCACTCAGTGCCCACCCATCAGTATTCTCAACGAGCCTGCTGTACGATGTCGAAGGGTATGCAGAACTCCTGGCTGGCATCGCCACCAAAGCGAGCTTAGAAAATCAGCTCTCTATTAAGCTAATTGAGAGAATTATAGAGAGAAATATAAACGTAAAGGACCTCCGCCTAAAGGTGCAACAGATTCTTCACGACGTACTTGGAAAGCTCGCTGATCTCCTGAGCGCCTCGATTGTTTGCGAGCCAGACCCCATTGATGGAAAAGATAAAAAAACACACCTATTCGTATCGATCGTCAGGGGTGCTAGGCTCATAAGAGGAGGGATGAGAGCATGATTGCCAGGATAATTATTGAGCCGCTCGAGCCCCTAATGTTTAGGGGTCCTGGCGAGTTTGATCCATCCGCTAGGGGGATAGCCACATCTGCGCAATCTACTGGCTGGCCGTCACCAAGTACATTGACGGGCGCTCTTATCTCTGAGCTCATTTCAATGAGCACCAGCTTTCAACAATCTCAGGCGCAAAGCTGGGATGATACTATCGAGAGAGGTCTTGCTTTGTTAGGAAAGGTAGGGATCGAGTGGATACGCGGCCCCTACATCTCCTCCTCACACCCGGGCTTGGTTTATGTACCACTTATCCTAGAGGGTAGGAGGATTTGCCTGGTCGACCTGAATCCTCTTATCGACGCATTCTCGAGGTTTTTAAAGAGAGAAGTCTCCTATGATACTTTTATAAGAATGATCGAGGCCTCCGCTCGAAGGGAACCCATTCTTGTTTATTCTCAGAGGACTGGAACGGCTTTGAGAACGAGGGACGAGGGGGTTAAGGGGGTTCGGGAAGGTTTCCTCTATACGGAGTCGCTGGTTGCTGTACGCAGAGGATTCTTTGCGGTGGAAGCGCAGGCTTCTCCAAGCATCCAAAATCTAAGAGACAGAGCACTGAAACTCGGTGGTGAGGGTAGGATCGCCCGGGTTAAAATCGATGAGGATATGCAACTTGTTAATGGGCTAAAGGCGTTCAAGGAGGGTTACGCTGTCCTTCTTTCGCCGTTCCTAATGCTAGAGACCCCCGATATAGAAGTAAGTGAGGAAAGAGGCATGGTGGTCACATACAAAGGAATGGATATAGAGGTTCCAATGGGGCGAGTAGATGTTAAAGGTCTTGGCTTCTCAGTAAATGAGAGAAGGAGAAAGCCTATGCTTCCGGCAATCTTTGAGGGATCTATTGTGAGGGTAAAGAGCTGCCAGAATGTGCTCCAACTCGGTCTCTATGGGTGTCTCAAGAATCCGAGCAACGAGGAGAGTCTTTTAGCGAAGATAGGATTCGGCAGCTTCTACCCGTTGCCAGGCGGTTAAGATGAGCATGCAGGAGTGTTACCCCAGCTATCGCGAGGTCTTTTTGTTTTCAACGTGGGGCGACCCATCAAGATGGGAAAAGAGGGAGTACTTCATTGCCTGTTTGAGTGGCGATGAGAAACGAAAGCTATCCGCGGGAGAATTCTTTTCAGCAACAGGAGCTCTCAAAAATATGCTCAAGTCAAAGAAAACTGAAATCATTGTTTTTGTCCAAGATACTCTTCTGCTTAATGCCGTTAAGGAGCGCTCCCTGAGCCAAGAGAGAATCTGGTCGAGCTCTCAGGGCACTAAAAAGCGTCGGGAGTTATTCGCCTTAATCATGAGATACCTGAGGGGGGTAGAAGCCTATAAGGAGTTGGTGGGAGAAGGCCGGAAGGAAGACTATTTCGTGATACTGCCGGGAATGGCATCTTACAGTGAACTTGGTTACCTCTTTAACTGGCGTGGCAATGATTGCTACGATTTCATAGTAGGAGGCATGCTGGCTCATGCCCTTAAGAGATTGAGGCAGGCTCAGGAAAACAGAGTCGCTGTTTTCTTCGACACCTCTCACGGCGTAAACTACTTCGCTTTAGCACTCAAAGAAGCCATTCCCCTTGCGTGTTCACTACATACTATTGGCAAGGCTCTCTCAGAATACAGCGACTACAATCTTCACTTATACCACTACAATTCACAACCCCTCATCGAGGAGCCTTCTGGCAAACCTTCAATAGCACTTGAGCTAGTTTCCTCAATCGAGATGAAGTTCCAGAGGAGGGAGGGATCCTACAGAAACAATGGAGTCTTCTTTGACATCCTTAGGATGAAGGTTGAAAACACGGTCTCTGCTCGCGGTTTCGAAAACACCTGCAAGTCGCTTATGAAACGAGTGCAGTGGATAAGTTCCTGGGACAAAATTCTGGCGTCAGGGCTGCTATTCATGAGAGGCATTCTACCCTGGGCCTTGCGCATAGCAAAGGACCTGGAGTTGAGTCTCGACAAGATCCTTGACGAGATCTCCACAAGGCTGGAGGATGTCAGCGTGTTACTAGAGAGAAAGGCTAAAAATCCAGTAGAAAACACTGCCACCTATCGCTGGAAAAGCGCAGAGGCTCTCGAAGTAGATGCCGCATTGCTAGCCCTCTTAGCCGCCACGCTAAGAGAGGCGGCAGACAACCTCCTCTCGCCGTGCAGCACTCGGCACATAGATGATGCAAGGAGGGTGCTAGAGGAGTATGCGGCGAAACCCGGGGATCAGGAAAACTTAAGCGATACATTAAGCCTTTTAAACGAGCTCAAAGAGAGCTGCCTCCTCATGTCGCTAGCTAAAATCACAGGTTTAGCTGAGAAAGTCTACTCGAAGCCTTTCAGCGTAATTGCTCAAACTGAGACCGAGCGAGTCAGGGAATCCTTCGAATTAAAACCTGAAAAAGCCTTCGGTCAGGTAGAGAAGTTACCCCAAGGCGACCTACGAGTTAAATGCGAGAATTTCCAAGTACTTATCCCCGCCAAGAAGAAGAGCCTCGATGAAAGAGACTTTTACGCGCACCTAGGTCTCGTAAGAGGAACAGCGTACTCGGCCATACGTACTGAGGACGACTACGCCTTACTACTCGGTCCTTACTCAACCATTCTAGACGCACTAAAGCAATGGCACGTTTAGTGCGCGCGCTGCCGAAAAATAAGAAAGCTTTGTTAGGAGTGAGTGCTGTGAACGGGAAAACTTCGTTGAAATGGATTGTGCTGCAGCCATTATGGCATTAGATACCTTTATGGTTACTTTCGCGTATGCTGATTCTCTCCTCGCATCGCACCTTGTGTACTCGCTACAAAGAGGGATAACCCCGTGGTACTACCAGAACAGGTAACACCTGAGCGCGCGATCTGGCCGTACTGTCTTAAAATCAAAGCGCGCGGAGGGATGCCTGTGGCTGAGCTTAGCGCGCGATGATGATTTTTGGAACGTAAGGGCTGCTCAACCTCCTGAGCAGTTCCTCTGCCCTCGGAACATCGCTCGCGAGCACGATGAGAAAGCCTAGCCCCTGCGAGAAGGTCTCTCGCAACCTCCTCCTGAGCAGCCAGCTCGTTTCGTCCAGGCACTTTTCGCCAAGGACTACGACCTTCCCCGAGAAGCTGCCGTAAAGCCCGAGCCAGAGCGCGCGCGCTCCAGCTCTCGTGAGCAATCGCACCCACGCATTGCTTTGCCATTTATTACCAGTGCATTGCTGCTTTTTGCTACGGCCTGGATGGTTTCGCATTCAGAGGGGTCGCTGCGTGGGCTGGGCGCGTCTGAGGTTAGGTGCAAATGGTTTTTAAGGGGGCTGGGGAGTATGAGTCATCGGGATGGGCGGAGTTCTGAGTAGGGGGATTGAGAGGTGGCTGAGGCTGGAGGAGGAGGCAAGGGAAATAAGGAGGAAGCAAGCCGACTGGAAGTTCATAGAGTCTCAGCCCCCGAGGCTGAGGATAGCGTTGAGGCTGTACGTGGAGGCTGGGGACCTCTATGTCGCCTCTAGGGTCGCGGGGCTGACCGTGGAGGAGTTTAACGAGCTGAGGAAGAGGGCGAGGATACCGAATGTCTGCTGAGGAGTTCGCCGTTGCTGATACGTGCTTCCTCATTGACTGGGCCTACTGGAGGCGTAGGAACGTTTTGCCAGGCCTCTTCAGGGCGGTTTTCGTGCCCGAGGAGGTTCTCCGGGAGGTGAAAAGCGAAAGCACGCTGGAGTGGGTTGCGGAGAACCTCGCAACCGGCAGTTTCGCACTGTTCACGGAGACCCAGGACGTGGTGGGCTTTGCAAGGGCAGTAGTCGAGAGGTCTAGGATGCTCCCCATCAGGGGGGTGGATCTCCCCGAGGCTGTTTGCCTGGCAATCGGCAAGATGCGGGGCTACATAGTCCTGACGGAGAACAGGGGCGCGCTTATGGCCGCCGATGCCCTAGCGGAGCTCAGCGGTGTAAGGGTGTGGAGGTCTCTCGACCTGATCTCCCAAGCCTTTAGGAGAGGAATCTTGGGTGGAGACCCCGAGGCCGTGTTCATGGAGTATGAGGAGGATACCGGGCACATGTTCCCCCCGGGAGGAGTTGAGGGGCGTAATCGATGAGCTTAGAGGAAAAGCTTGAGAAGTGGCGCAGGCTGGAGGAGGAGGCAAGGGAAATAAGGAGGAAGCAAGCCGACTGGAAGTTCATAGACTCCCAGCCGCCCAGGTTGAGAGCGGCGCTCAGGCTGTACGTCGAGATGGGGGACATTAGGCTGGCTTCGAAAGTCGCTGGCATGGGTGTGGAGGAGTTCCGCGAACTCCTTAGGAGGGCGAGGGTGCCCGTAGTAGTGTAGGGCGAGCCTTGAGATGGCTAGCTGCGGTCCGCACGTACTTTGATGCGGACCATTCTTTCAACTTTGCTTAGTATACTTTAAAGCAACCCATTTACTTCCGGCGCGCGTAGGCTAGATGTGCTAGGTAAAGTTGAGATAAAGTTCGAAAAAGATGGATGAGGTTCATAAAAGATTAGGTAGCTCATACTTGGAATGAGTGGAAACCCTGTTTCTTAGCGTGCGCCGCAGGTCCTCCTGGTCAACGAGGAGGGACTCAGGGAGAGGCTTGAGGAGATCAGGAGGCTTCCAAGGTATTCCGATGCCGAGAGGCGGAGGAAGGTTAGGGCTGGCGCGCGCTAGTCCTTCCAGTACCCCTTTCCCTTTAGGGCGGGGATTAGCACCCTCGAGATCGCCTTCACGTGGCTCTCGACCTTCCTGAGCACTTCCCGCGCGTAACTCTCTGATACTACCTCTGATGCCGGCACCCCCACAGCCTCGTAGCCGTACATCGCGGGACCCCTCACTGATGCGAGCTCTTCAACCCTGCTCTTGACGGGTTCCGGGAGGCTCCCCCTCGCTGAGAGGAGGGCTGGGCTCACGTCATGCACCCTTGGGTACTCTATGGCTAGAGCCCTCAGGAGCGATTTCACAGCCATCCCCAGGGCTTCCTGCGCCCTCCCGACGCATAGGGGGTGATCCCCGCGTGCGAGAGCGGCTCCAGCCTCCTCGAGGCACGAGTGGGAGCGCTTGAAGTAGTCAGCAGACATCTTCAGGTTTATCAGAGCTCAACCACCTCGCCCAGCCTGACCCCCGGCTTCAGGACCCAGTACCACGCGTCCCCGAGCTTCACCCTCCTGCCTCCCATCTCCTCGATCCTCCTCCTCAGCTCCCCCAGGACCCTCCCCATGAAGCCGCCAACGTCGTAGACTATCAGGGAGTCGATGGTCATGTCCAGCAGCAGTGGGGGGGTGCTCCTCGACCTCTCCGGTGGTCAGTATCACGAGCGAGACGGGCCTCGGGAACCCCTCAGGCGGCCTAACGGAGCTGGAGACCTCGGCGGAGAGCCTCAGCCTGTCCCTGACTGCCTCCCGACGACGACCAGGACGTCCAGGTCGCTCCCCTCCCTAGCCTCCCCCCTAGCGAAGGACCCGTAGACAACCACAGATACCAGGTCCTCGCCGAACCTCTCCCTCAAGGGGTTCCAGCAGCCAGCCCCACTCCACACCCAAAATAGCGCCCGGACCCTATAAAACCCTATCCCGAGCCGCAGCCAGCCCCTCGTGCATGGGCGCGCTGCCGCCTCCTTATCTACCCCGCTCCCCCTTTCCACTCTCCACCCTGGTAGGCGCGCGGCGCCGCCTGGGGAGGGCTTAAATAGCTCGACCGCTCTTTAACCATGAGGGTATCCGGGGTCGGAGGGGTATGTGCAGTGCGGGGGGCGCGTACTGCTACTCGGCTGGGCTTCGGATGGCTCGGGGTGCTGACGCTTGGAGGAGGCCCTGAGGAGGATCCCCTCGTACAGCCAGGAGCTCGGGCTGGACCTGAGGGTCAAGTCCGACAGGTTTAAGTGGTTTATAGCGTCGATGCTGTACGCCAAGAGGATATCGTCCAGGATCGCAAGCGCGACCTTCAGGAGGTTCCTCGCCGAGGGGCTGACGGACCCGGACAGCATACTGAGCGCCGGCTGGGAGAGGATCGTCGAGGTCCTGGACTCCGGGGGGCACGTCAGGTACGACTTCTCCACGGCGACGAACATACTCGAGAGCGTGAGGCTCCTCGTGGAGAGGTACGGAGGAGACATCGACCAGGTGCATGAGCGCGCGTCGGACCCCAGGGACCTGGAGGGG
>JAJHRM010000076.1 GCA_020832965.1 Thermofilum sp.
CCTCGGTTTTAATGCTTGAGATTTTTGCTGGTCCAAAGTGCCTTCCATAAGGGTAGTAGATGACTGGCCTTGCGTACCCCAGCATGTATCTTAAGTGTATTTTCAGGTTCTCGAATTCCAGCCTGTCGAGGAGGGCGAAGATGAATGGTGAGAGCTCTGGTGAAGCTTCTGCGAGGGGGCTGATTCTTGAAATGTAAACTCTGTAGATTTTTTCCAGCTTTTCCTCTAGAGTATCTTTATCGCTGATTAGTAGGTAGTCTCTAAATGTGTTTATCTCTTTCCCTCCGCTTACTATTTGCTCGTAGTCTACTTTTCTGAGGAGCCTCGATTTTAAGCCGTGGGCCCTTACAACTACGTAGCTCTCCATCATTTTCCGCCCAGGATTTTTACCCTAACGAAGTCTTCCAGCTCCTCGTCCACTACTCTCTCCTCTACTCTTCTAAGGGTAGACTCGAGTTGCGGAATAATGTTTTTCTCCAAGCTGTTAACAACCCTGTTTATGTAGAGTAGCTGGTCGCTCATCTTTTCAACAGCCACTTCCTTATTAGCTACATCGATCATTGTCTTCACCGCGTTCCACAGGTTTTCAACTACTCTGCGGTAATCTTGGTCAACGAGTCTCGACCAGTCAGCCTCTTCAGCTACCCTAATCTGGGGGACGGGTATTCCCTGGTAGCTTACAATTACGTGTGTGAACCTCGGCGGCTTTACTAGGGAAGACATTGACCTGTACTCGTACTCGCCCCTTGCCATGCGCATTATGGCCGCGTATCTAGCCGCTTCTATGAACTGTTTCTCCGCCTCTGGGCGTTTACGGAGTTCATCCATTATTGCTAGTAGCTCTTTTGCAAGCTGGTCGCGTCTCATCTGTAGCACGTCTTTGCCTCTCCTAACTAGTTCGAGTTTTCTTCTGAGGTACTGCAGCGTACCCCTTGATACTGGAAGAAATGCTAGTTCTTGGAGAGTCATACCCTCCTCAGCTCCTGTACTTTGGATGGTACTTCTCAATTATCTTTTGTGGTATTCTTACAAGCTCTTCCTCTGGTAGGATCGAGAGAACCTGCCAGCCGAGGTCCAGCGTTTCCTCTACGCTCCTATTCTCGTAGAAGCCTTGATTAATAAACTTGTTTTCAAATTCTTCTGCAAACTTTAAGTACCTCCGGTACCTCTCGCTCAAACCTACCTCGCCTATTATCCTTGCCAGGTCCCTGGCTTTGACTCCTCGCGAGTATGCATCGTAGAGCTGGTCTGCTAGGTATCTGTGGTCTTCGCGGGTCTTGCCTGGCCCGATGCCCGACTTCATTAACCTGCTGAGGCTTGGCAGCACGTTTATCGGTGGGTAGATGCCCTGCGCGTACAGCTCCTGCGCCAGGAAGATTTGCCCCTCAGTTATGTAGCCTGTTAAGTCAGGGATTGGGTGTCTCAAGTCTCCGCCGGGCATTGTGAGTATCGGGAAGAGTGTTATGCTTCCCCTCTTACCCTTTATGACTCCCGCCCTCTCGTAGATCGTGGCAAGGTCGCTGTACAGGTAGCCTGGGTAGCCCAGACGACCGGGGACCTCGCCCCTGGCGGAGCTTACCTCTCTCAGAGCCTCGCAGTAGTTTGTCATGTCAGTCATTATCACGAGGACATGCATGTCCAGGTCGAATGCCAGGTACTCGGCTACCGTTAATGCTATTCTAGGAGTCCAGAGCCTCTCAACTGCGGGGTCGTCTGCCAAGTTTAGTACTGCGACTAGCCTCTCTATGGCGCCCGTAGCCCGGAACTGCTCAAGGAAGAATTCAGCCTCGGTCTTTCGCAAGCCGATACCTGCAAATACTACCGCGAATTGTTCACCCTCACCCCTGACTGTTGCCTGTCTAGCCACCTGGGCGGCCAGGAGGTTGTGGGGTAAGCCGGACACGCTAAATATTGGGAGTTTTTGCCCCCTGATCAGGCTGAACATGCCGTCTAGGGCTGAAACACCTGTTTGAATAAAGTCCTTTGGGTACTCCCTTGAGACAGGGTTTATCGGAGCACCAGTAATTTCTCTTAATTCTCCTGTAATTACAGGTGGCAGTCCATCACGTGGCTCAAATCTCCCGTTGAATACCCTGCCTATGACGTCTTCTGACACCCTTATTTTAAACGTTGTACCTGTGAATTTTAGAATTGTGTCCGTATCGAGGCCCTCCCTGTCCCCCAGGACTTGCACCACTGCCTGGCCGACCCTTGTTTCAAGGACGCTTCCAAACCTCTCGCGCATGTCCTTCCCATATATTCTTACAACTTCGTTGTACGCTGCGTCTTCTATGCCGTCAATCACTAGGAGGTTGCCTCTTATTTCCCTTACACCCCTGAATACTCTCCCCGGATAGAGCCGTATCAGCTTGTGAATTGTTGTCTCAGACATTAACTTGCCACCTCTTCAATTACGGCACCTATACTTATGCCATGCCTCTTTGCCACTTCATCCAGCTTGGCCATGATTCTTTCGTAGAGCTCTTTTACGGCCGGAAGCCCCCTCTCATCCTCCTTTACACGCATCATTTCATATATCTCCGGGAGTTTCATAATTTCCTCGATTGAAACCCTCCTCTTGATTAACTCGTACGACTTATCGAAGAAGTCTATCATCATCTTGAGCAGCCAGTACTGCTTCTCTGGCTTGCAGAAGACGTCCTCTCCGGTAAAAGCTACTTGCCGCAGAAATCCCTCCTTAATGATTTCAGAAGTCAACAGTATGAGTCTTTGATCGTCTGGCAAGGCGCCCTCACCGACAACCGAGGCTATGGCTTCGATCTCGCTGGAGACTGCCAACAAGCGGAGGGCCCTTTTCCTGTACTTTGGAAACTCTGGAGAGACGTTCTTCACCCACCACCTCTCTACTATGTCGGCATACTGGCTAAAGCTCTTCAGCCAGTTGATTGCGGGGAAGTGTCTCCTGTAGGCCAGGTCGGTGTCCAGCGCCCACATCGTGCCTACAAATCTCAAGGTGTGTATCGTTACCGGCTCATTATAATCGCCTCCGGGCGGCGAGACTGCCCCAAGGACAGTCACTGACCCGACCCTTTCAGGCCTCCCCAGCGTTCTCACGAGCCCGCCTCTCTCGTAGAACTCCGCTATTTTGTCTGGCAAGTAAGCGGGGTAGCCTCTCTCAACAGGGAGTTCGCCAAGTCTGCTAGCAATTTCTCTTAGGGCCTCTGCCCACCTGCTTGTTGAGTCTGCGATTAGTGTAACGTCGTAGCCCTGATCCCTGTAGTACTCTGCTATTGTGATACCCATGTATATGGATGCCTCCCTGGCTGAGACGGGCATGTTCGACGTGTTGGCTATGATTATACTTCTCTCGATTATGGGTCTCCCGGATCTGGGATCCACAAGCTCGGGGAACTCCTTCAGCATTTCCGCGATTTCGTTACCTCGCTCCCCGCACCCAATATACACCACGATCTGTGAATCACTGTACATTGAAATTTTGTGCAGTGTTACCGTTTTTCCTGTCCCGAAACCCCCTGGTATCGCTCCAGCTCCCCCCTTAGCTACTGGGAAAAATGTGTCAACCACTCTTTGCCCCACTAACAATGGAACCTCGCTTGGAAGCCTCTCCTTGTAGGGGCGTGCCTGCCTCACCGGCCACTCTTGCTTCATCGTTAATTCTTGTTTACCGCCGTTCTCGATCGTAAGTATTGGCTCGTCTATCGTATAGTCTCCCTCAGGGGCTACTTCTGTGACTGTTCCACTAATGCCTACTGGAACCATTATGCGGTGCTCTATTAGGGGGGTCTCCGGGACGACTCCAATAATATCGCCGCTCGAGACCTTCACGCCCTTCTCAACCTTTGGAATAAAATGCCATTTTTTATCCCTGGGCAAGGGGTTTACCTTAACCCCCCTCTTTATAAAGGAACCCACAAGTTCCTTAATGTCTTCTAGGGGTCGTTGAATTCCATCAAATACTTGTGCCATTAGCCCGGGACCCAGCTCTGCAACTAGGAGTTTTCCAGTTGCTCTAACCGGTTCCTTTGGCTTAATTCCACTCGTATCCTCGTATACTTGAACTGCAAACGAGTCCTGCATTACTCTTACTACCTCCCCTAACAATTCTTCGTTGCCCACGTAAACTACCTCCCCCATTTTTATATCTGGGATGCCTTTAGCTGTGACGACGGGGCCCGAGACGCTGACAATGTATCCCTTTCTATCGATGGGCATGAATACCCCCATTTGCCAATTAAAAACTAAACGGAAAGTTATTATTGTTTTTTGGCGTCTTTCCAGAATAAGCATGCGCGAGACATTACATCTCTCAACAAGCAAGCTGATTGCTGGAATTAACGTGGCATGCCTGGGCATGCTCGTATACCTCGCCGGGCTACTTCCACTTTCAAACTTCGATACTTACTTGGTGAGGTCAAGCTATGTCGCTTCTGGGGGTTCGGGAACTATACCTCTTGAGACCCTTTCCCGAAATTTGCTGCTTGCCCCATCACTACCCGGCTACCAGGAGAGACTTACAGCTGAACTATACGTGAACTCTCAGAGAGTCGACTTCACAGTAGGAGTAAATGAGGATGGGAACGAGTTTCCGTCAGTTACGCTTAACTACTCACACGCCATTAATATAACATTGATTCAAAGAGTTGCTGTTTACCGGGCTTCCTTCAGAAGCTTTTTCAATACCATGGTCAACCCGCCCTGGCCCCTGCACTCCGCGGATAAATTGCCTGGGAATAGCTTCTGGCGCTGTAACGGCACAGGGGTTAAATTAACAAGTATAGAAAGAATCTCAGATGAGCTGGCTTCTGAGGCAAAAAACCCAGTAGATTACGCCTACAGGATTGTTGAGTGGCTAAACGCTCATAACATCAGGTATGAGCAAAGTTTTGGAGGAGGAGTCATGTGCCCATCTATTTTCCTCGAAACTGGTCGTGGCGCCTGTGGGGAATACGCAAGCTTCATTGCTGCTCTTTTCAAATTTAGGGGGATCAAATCGTATGTTTACTACGCCTTAATTCAAGACTCTAGGGCTCTAATCACTCTAAATTCGTCAAGGAGCACATTCATAATTAGGGGGGCCTATCCCCACATGTTTACTGTGGTTGAGATTGAGAATAGCAGGGTGCCTATCGATGCGACTGCTAATGCCGGCGACCCTGTAAGGGGGGCTGCAGCAGTCTCGCTTGACAATGTGATCATTGTTTACCGCGTCAGCAACAGTGATCCAAACGATTACCTGCTCTTGTATGCACCGAACAATGAGGCAAAAGTTTCACTGAGCGTAGAGGTTTCTCGAGAAAACCTTGCGGGAACGCAGCTCGGCGTGGAGGTACTGGCTGGTTTCCTAGCGATTACGCTACTGCTTCTAGGCAAAAAGTGGGATCCAGCGGGGGAAAGAGACCAGGGTCTGTGCGTTGCGGTAGCCTATCGTAGAAACTTCCCACAAAACGGGCACATTATGTGTAAGTCTCCGTAGGGAAGCTCTCGGCCACAATAGGGGCAACGCTTCACACTAGAGCCAGGACCCCCCTGTTCTGCTTGGGGAGGAGCCTGGGTCAGGTAAGTTTGCTGCCTTCGAGTAGCCTGGATACCCGGCTCTGCGATTTCTAAAGGAGGTTTTTGCTCGACTTGTAAGGTTCTGTACGTTTTCTGGGAGAACTGGCTGCTCAGTGGTGCTGGTTGAAGCACGGGTGCTGCTCTTACTGGTGCTTGGGGCTGCTGCATCGCAACTTCCGGCCTCGGAGCTTTTAGGAGTGCCTCTATTGTCCGGTTGAGTTTTAAAGTGTAAGCTCTAACGACTCTGTCTATGATGATGTATGTTGAGAGGATTGCGATGGGGATCTCGGCTCCTACCACTAGGAATGCTGCGGTATCCCCCTCTTTTAGGTAATAGGCGAGACTTGCAAGAAAAATGATCGATGCGGCAGCTATTGAGGCATATGCGCAGATCTGTCCCTGCTTTTTGAGCTTTTCGGGGGTTACTTCCCGAGGGTTCCCCCCTGGTCTTTTACCGGAGACCTTCAGTGGCAATTTTCAGCACCAAGAAAGAATATTCATGGTTCATATTTTTCGTTATCGATCAGCACGATGGGGTGCGAGCATGCTAGGTTTCTTGCTGTTGCAATACAAGCTTCTTGACCACTGCTCTTTCTTCATCTATTTCTAGGTCAGCTATCTCGCTCTTACTCAAAAGATCTAGCATGTCTTGAGAGTTGCCCGTAATCCTGGGGTTTGACACCTTCACTTCGAGTCCCAAAGCCTTAACCAGTTCTTGTAGCGTGTATGTTATGTCTCTGACTTGGCTTCTCACCTCCACCAGCGAATCCTCCGCTTGGGAAAGCAACTTCAAAACTCTCATGAGGACTTTTTTGCCGTCGTCTGGCAGCTGCTCATTTATAACTAAGTCATCAATTAGCTGAATAGCCTCACTAATGTAGTCCCTCATGCACATACACTGCTACTAAAAAGCAGAAGATCATAATTTATTGAGCGCAAATTGTTTAAGCAGCTTTTAAAAGATATTACGGCTTTCCTACAGCGTTAGTGCACGTTTTCAGCAGCATTGGCGCTAGAAAGCGACGGGGACCACGGGTAAGCTAGCTCAGCACTAGCGACCCGTATCCAAGCTCCAGGGACCACCACGCGCAAAACTAAAAAGGACGTGAGGCTCGCCTATGAAGATGCCAGCCGAGAAGAAATTTTAATGACTCACATACGCATCCTCTTAGGATGTATGCCTGCTCAACTACTCGGAGCCTTAGTAGGGGAGGAGGATAACTCGTTATTGATAGGGCATCAGCTATCCTTTTTAAAATTGATTTTTTCTCTACTAGTTTCGGGTACTCAAGCTTCAGCAGGGCTCTTGCATAGCTGACCCGCCCAGCTATCTTAGCTGCATAAACATCTGCCCTCAGCTCAACAGCCTTGAATAAAAGGGATAGAAGTAAGTAGCAGGAGGCGCCGTAGATGCCCAACACGTATGCCGGAGAGCCTAAGCTGTAAAGCATATAGCCCGCTGAGAACCCCACCAAGCCTATGAGTGGCAGAATTAGTGAGTCCCTGTTTTTGATGTGAGCGTATTCATGCATTATAATTCCTCTTAACTCATCCTCACTTAGTTCAGCGATTATTCCCGTGGTTACGAAGATGATGGGTTTTGGGAAAGATAAGCTGTATGAGGCTCGGTTGGGGGCTGCTATTAAGTATACAGCCGGCTTCGCTCTCTCCTCTATGAAAAGGTCATCAAGGCTAACACTGTACGTATTTATGCTCAATGGGTCTATTCCCCACTTTAATAACACGTCTCGAACTCTTTCCTCGTTAATTGTTTTTTTAACAGTTTTTGCCAGCTCCCTTTTAATTAAAAGGTAGCTTTCTTCAGCTAGATCCTGCTTCCCTGCAACTACCGCTTTGACGATTAAAAGCGATGAAGAGTTTATCCTGAGCGCCTTCAAAGCTCTGGGAAGAAGCAGAGACAGCATGCACGTGGAGAAAAACAGCGCGAGAATCGAGCATGTAGATAGTAGAAGGGGGCTTCCTCCGAACGTCTCCATAAGTGCTAATAGCATGAGCATTAGTGGTAGTGAGTGAATGGGCCTATTGTAGACTCCTCTTCTCGTGGAAAGAAAGCTCTTGAAAGCCAGCTTTTCGCCGTAGACGGGGAATATGAAAACGATTTCAGGCTTAGTCTCGCAGTGTGAAAAAGCGCGGCGGTAGATTTCCTTCAAGAAAGCCCTTGGCGAAACCCTACTGTTGATAAAAAAGGATACCTTATACTCCGAGAACATGGCTGTGATTTCTTCACAGCTACTTTTCTTCCTTGCTATGACTAGGTTTCTGCTTTGAACGATTGGGAGATACCCCCATTCTTCAAGGAGGTTTAAGATTAGGGAAAAAACTTTTTCAGGATTCTTAAGGCATGCTGGAGGAATAAAGAAAACTGCTTCACCACCCATGAAACCACGCGTGTGGAAATGGGCTAATCTAGCTCTAGCTCGACTTCTTCTTTGTCTTTTCCTCTCTTTACCCCCGAAAGTAGGACGCCTGCGACTATTGCGGCTACCCCTGCGGCAAGCGTCTCCACCACAGTGACGGGGCCCAGCAGTGGGATGTCAAACAGTATGCCTGTATTGACCGTTACTTCTTGGTCACCTGTTAAGTTTATGGTTGTTCTTGTGGAAATTCTCTTGTAATCCACTTTAACCGTATACCTTGTCGCAGGAAGTTGCTGGAAGATAGCTACTCCGTCCACATCGGTCTCCATGGATTGTGAGTATCCGCCTTCATTGGTGATTGTCACAGTTGCCCCGGTCAGGGCGCTGCCCAGCGCATTTACGACCCTGGCCTTCAAATTATAGACTGGACACTTGAGTACTATCTCCTCGCTGATTAACGTGCCGAGTCTTAAGGACGCTATCTCAACCCCTTTAAATGTCCCTGTAACCGTGTATACTCCAGGGGCGTAAATGCTAATCTTTGCGACGCCATCAGCCCCGCTGAGTGCTTCAGCAGTGATCGGTCCTCCAACCTGGACCTTTACACCTGAGATTGGGTAGCCCTTGGAATCAGTGAATTTAACTGTGATGGGTTTCCAGCTTATTTTGAAGACGTAGGTGCCGTCCTCTAAAGCATCCCCGTTTTTAACCATTATTGCGGCTTCGTCATCTTCAAGCACGGCTGTGCGCCACGTGCCGAGCCAGCTAGATGTGTAGTTCTCGAGGTTTTGTAAAACCTGCCCACTAGGGGTCTGGATGGAAGTTACTTTTGCGATGGGTGGTACCTGCACAACGATGAATGCTGAGTATGCATTGCCTATGTCCGCCTTTGAAACTTTCACGGTTAAGCCGCTCGGCGTCCACGTCCCAACCTCCTTATAGTATGCTGGCACCACTAGTGCCTGGATATCCCTGCCCTGGTTGTTATTGATTTTCACAGACTCTCCGAATACAATGTATCCCTTTAACCAGTAGTTCATGAGGAGCGGGGGTATTAGCAGGGAAACCCCTCTAACGTCAAACTCCTCATGCCTTGAAAACACGTAGCTAGCCATTGCTGCCTCCACGCCCGTGCCGGGATCTATCGTGAGTGGGCCGGGTGAGACTGAATACAGGACCACTATGAATCCCAGCGGCTTCCACCCACTACGCCCCCTCAGGGTGAACACTTTGGAGGATTTAGCCGGTACGGTAAGTTCCTGGAATGCATCTTCTACAACTAAGAGGGCGTTTGGAAGCACCTTGTCTTCCCCCTTAGCGATCTTCACGGTGTATGCACCAAAACCAGCCTTCCCAACGTCCACTTCAACATGTTTCGGGTCAATTTTTACCGTTCCAGCTCCGAGCCTTTCCTGGACTGCGGGGTCCATCAAGTTGTCCCCACCGGGACCAATGATGCCAGTAATGCTGTAGGGCGCGTAGTTATCAATAGTCAACTTGAAGCTCACACCCGGGATTCCTAGACCGGAAAATTCTGAGGTATCTACGGTCAGGTTCCCTTCACCGAGCTCTTTCCAGTAGGTCCTCACGAAGTAGGTTATAACCCTCACGTTGAGGGTCCCATTAAAGCCGTTAGAAGCTATCACCACCTCCCCGCTGCTAGATGTTATTGATCGAATCTTACCCATTGACTGGCTAGTAGAGTCATACTTCACGGGAACTATTTGTTGCGGAGCGTCTCCTTCAAACACAACAACTACTCTCTGAAGCTTGAAACCTGGAGGTTCTGCTGCTCCAGCTATGGTTATAATGCTTTTTTCGCCGAAATCCAACACCAAATTGTCGGTAACCATCAATTGGATATCGATTTTGGCAAAGTACTGCGCGTCTGCCGGCTGAGCAAGCGCAAGGCTGATCATGGGCAGTACTACAAGCGGCAATAACACCAATAGCCCTAACACCTTCTTCATGCTAAGCTCAGCTCTATTCGTCTGCGCAACAAAATTACCTATTCAATTGCAATGCGCTGAAAAACCTTCGTAAAAAAGCTGTACTACACTACGCATCTAGCGCGCCTGCTAACCCAGGCAAGCGGGATAAACGTCGTAGTTACTCGTGGTAGTGCGCGCGCCTTTACTCTCTTCATTCTTAGTTTAGTAACTTGAGTAACTCGCAACAAAATTACTTGTTTAATCACGAGTAGCAATAAACAATCATGGGGGTGCGACAGAAAACTCTCTTTGAGGCATTAAACTAGGCATCGTTTGAAGGAGTAGAACATTGGCGCCGGGGCCGGGATTCGAACCCGGGACCCCTCGGTCACTGCGCACATTAACAGCCGAGTGCTCCACCGAGCTGAGCTACCCCGGCTTAATTAATATTGTTTTGTTTTGGGTTTAAATTTTTTTGGGTGGATTTCCGCGAGCTCGAGTAACCTTCTTGTTATAATATTCAGCGCTATTATTAGCTAGCCACTTCTCGCTGCCCAGCAAGTCGAGTTGTCCACCGCAGCTTGTATTATAAGCTATGCACATGATTTCTTGCACAAGAAGCTTTGTGTTTAACTTCTTCTCTGTTCCCGATGCTGAATCTGAATCTTTCTTTACGTCTTTTCCCGTCTCCGAGGTGCCTAGCATGCCTAGCGAGTGTTGTTCCGCTACCTGCTTTGTAGGCTTCTTTTCCAGGCCACTGATGTTCCCAGCTTTTCACACTTACTTCCCAA
>JAJHRM010000075.1 GCA_020832965.1 Thermofilum sp.
CCAGAATATATGCTTAACCTTACAGCTTTGTTCGGGACAAAAACTAATCACAAATCACCTCTTCAGGATAAAAAGAGAATAAACAATCCAGAAAAATTATTCATGGTAAACTATAAATTCGCATGGGCGAATCTATGTATATGGAAGAATCTTTTCAAATAATTGATTTTCATGTTCACCCGCCTCTTGATGCCGAAGAGAAGGGAGTTAATCCACAGAGCATCGCCGAGGAGCTTCTTAACTTAATGGACAAGAGTGGGATCTCGAAGGCAGTCATCCTGCCAATAGCCCATACATTTCCAACAACTACATATACAGGATAGTCGAAGTAGAACCGAGAAGGCTAGTAGGCTTCGCATCAGTTGTTCCCAACCCCGCGGACAGAGCAGTGAAGGAGCTAGAGAGGGCTGTCTCGGACTTGGGCTTGAGGGGGCTTAAGCTCCACCCAGGCATGCAGGGCTTCTGCCTAAGGAGCACGCACGTCTGGAAGGTCCTGAGGAGGGCGGGCGAGCTAGGAATACCAGTAATCATACACGCCCTATGGATGGATGAATCAAGCCTTTACTTCAAGAGTCCATACAAGCCCTGGGAAAACCCCCTAGAAGACTACGCCCTCCTACCTTACATTGCACCTGAGACAAGATTGATCTACGCACACATGGGGGGTCTCCTCCACTTCAAAGAAGTCTTCAACATTGCTACGCACAGAAACGTATACCTAGATACGTCGTACAGCATCATCACCATTACTCGCGAAGTGGGTCTCGAAAGGCTAGCTCATTACATCAAGTTGCTTGGAGCAGAGAAAATCCTGTTTGGAAGCGACACTGTCCCCGGCCTAACCCCTGAAGATCTAGGGCCTAAAAAGCAAATTGAGCTCATCAATAGATTCCCGCTAGGCGAAGAGGAAAAAGAAAAAATTCTGTTCAAAAACGCCCAAAAACTTCTAGAGACCCCTAAAAGCTGATTGCTGGGAAAGGTGACTACAGTATTTCACCATGTAATTAAGCGGGGTCGCTAAAAGCGTGAAGTGCACTTTGAGCACGGACACTTTACCAGCAGAAAGGAAGCTATACACAACCCCCGATTATATAGACGAGTGTATAACCGAAGTGAGGAGAACAAGCCAGGGACTAAGCAAGGCATTCAGGCGCTTATATGGAGTATTCTAAATCAAGCTGCGTATTCGTAAAGTATCTTAGGGTAGGAAATACGCTAGAAAAAAGGGATTCTCAATACCAAGTCTTTATATACTTCTTGGTAATTTGAATACCAAGATGGAGTCCCAGAATCCTTGGTGGAGGGGGAGGGAAGCTTTTGAAGAAGACGATGACTATAGAAAGTGGAAGCATAGCAGTGTAAAGTGGATCCCCCGTTTACTGGAAGAAATAGAGCTCAAGGCCCCCTCTCTGCAATTTCTCTATGGACCCCGGCAGGTTGGAAAAACAACCTTGTTAAAACTGCTAGCCAGGAAGCTTCTCGAAGAAGTAGATAATCCTAGGGCGGTCTTCTACTACAGGTGCGATCTGCTTGCCGACTACAAGGAACTGGACAGCGTCCTCAGTGATTACTTGAAGATAAAAAAGAATGAGAGAATAAGAACTTCGTACATCTTGTTGGACGAGGTCACATTCCCAAAGGAATGGTACAGGTCGATAAAATACAGGGTAGACAGTGGCGACCTTAAAGATGACGTATTAATACTCACGGGTTCCCTAAGCATGTTTGTCAAAGGGGAAGTGGAGACTTTTCCTGGTAGAAGGGGAAGCGGCAAAGACTATGTTTTATACCCTTTGAGCTTCAGGGAGTACGTTAGAGTTGCACGTCCAGATATATACGGGAAATTAGAGGAGATACGGGAAATAAGTCTCGCCGAAATTAGGGAGAAGTGCTTCAAGCTTCTTCCATGGAGGGACCAGTTGAACGAAGTTTTCGAATCATACCTAGAGGCTGGAGGCTTCCCATTGGCTGTAAAATCCTACGTGGAGAATGGAAAAGTTCTGAAGGAGGTGAAAGACGCTTATCTCTCAGCCTTCCTCTACGACCTTGCAAAACTAAGGAGAAGCGAGGCAATAGCTAAGAGGGTCTTAAAGGCTGCAATAGAGAAGCTCCCATCACCTGTAAGTCTAAACAGCATAGCCAGGGAGTTTGAAATAAGGTCGCATAAAACAGTTTTCCACTACTTGGAACTCTTCGAGAAATTATTCATATTGAAGAATCTTTACTTTATCGACCCAAACAAGACGATAGAGGTATACTACAAGGAGAGGAAAATCCACCTCACGGACCCCTTCCTCTATGACGTTTTCTCAGAATGGTGCCACATCAACAAGCCAGACAAGCCTAGAATCGTGGAAAGTGTTGTAGCAACACATCTAGCCAGAAGGTTCAGAGTCGGCTACTGGAGAAACAAAACAGAAATAGACGTTGTACTCCTCGACATGCCATTGGGATTCGAAGTAAAATGGGGAGAAAAAACCGAGCTCTACAAGAGGAGCATAGGAAAAATCAAGAACATAGTCCACCTCACAAGGGAAGAATTCAGCGACCAGCCACTTGCAGTCCCCACAAGCATATTCCTAGGTTGCCTAAACCTGTAATCTCGGTCCCCACGTCGTTTCTGCACCACAATTAGATATGTCAAGTTTTTGATAGTATACCCCCTATAGCGCGCTGGCAATCCCCCATCTTAAAGTTACAAGTGAAAATCCCCTAGCCTGCACACTCGGTGCAGACATGCTTGGAGCAACCCCTCTACACAAATGCGAACTTTTCCTTGAAACAAGAGGGAAGCTGTCTCACAATGACAGGCCCAGGCAGGCTACCCCGCGCTCTATCATTGCAGGTATTATTACCTATAGCGCGCTAGTCAACTTTAAAAGCATAGCTACCCATAGATATTAGGAGCGATATGCTGTCCAAAGAAGAAAAACTCAGACTTCTCAACACTTTGCGAGAAGATGAAGAATTCAGACTAGCGGTAGCAGGTCTCCTTGGCCTAGGCACGATACTCGAAGAACTGAAAAAGCTCCGGCAAGACTTCCAGTCCCACCTGGAGCTAGAGGAAAAAAGATGGGAGGAAAACAACAAAAGATGGGAGGAGAACGACAAGAAATGGGAGCAAGTCTTCAAAAAACTCGAAGAACACAGCAAGATACTGGAACAGCACAGCAAGATCTTAGAAGAGCATAGTAAAATCTTGGAGGAGCACACAAAGATTCTACAGGAACACAGCAAAATGCTGGAGGAGCACTCTAGACAACTACAAGAATTGAGCAGGTCCGTAGCAGAGCTAAAGGTAGCCATGGGTTCTATGGGGAGGAGATGGGGGACAGACCTAGAACGGGCAGTCCTGGAGATATACAGGCACCCTCTCGAGACAAGGGGGATCAGGCCTGAAAACATAGCCAAGTTTACCTACGAAGACGTTGACGGGAAATACTACAGGAAAGGCGCAAGGATAGAGGTAGACGTCTACATGCACGACGAGTCCACCATACTCATAGAGGTCAAGTCGCGGGCAGAGCTAGAAGACGTTGAGTGGTTCCTCGACAAGGCGGCAATCGTCGAGAAAATCCTCGGCAGAAAGGCCGACAAGCTAGTCCTAGTAGCAGTAAACATAGACAAGGAGGCGTTTGAACGGGCGCAATCCCTAGGAATAGACGTCATAGCTGGGGCAATCATCGAGTAAAAATCATTTTTGCACCTCTAGTCTTCTCAGCTCCCAGCCAAAGTCAAGCCCACATCGTGTAATAAATAAATAGGAGTTCTCACTCAGAAAACTGTGCCTAAGCCACAGATAGTCAAAGTCAGCCTCACAGTTCTCGTGGACGACTACTCCGGCTACACAAGGCTGCTTGCCGAGCACGGGCTAAGCATACACATAGAAGCCATGTACGACAGCGGGGAAACCTACAGCCTGCTATTCGACACCGGACGGACGGGAGAAGTGCTCCTCAGGAATGCCCACGACCTCGGGATCAGCCTCGAAAACATCGACGCAATGGTCTTATCCCACAGGCACTACGACCACGCCGGCGGGCTTCCGGCTCTGCTAGAGAAAGTTGGAGGCAAGCCACTCATAGCACACCCGGATGTAGTCAAGCCGAGCTACGCGTGTAGAGGAGGATTCATTCGCTTTAACCTAGCCCTAACAAGCACCCAGTGGGAGAAGGTGTTGACAAGCGCAGAGCCTGTCCTGACTAGGAAGCCCCTAGAACTGGCGCCACACGTATGGTTCCTCGGGGAGGTCAAGCGCGCACACGACAACGCATACGCGGTTAAAGACTTCTACACCCTGGACTCTGGGGAAGTAGTCCCGGACAAGCTACTCGACGACACGGGGATGGCAATCAAGCTCCAAGACAGGGCAATAGTAATAGCGGGATGCAGCCACTCCGGGATCGTGAACATCGCAGAGCAAGCAAAACAACTAACAGGGGCACAGCAGCTAGCCATAGTCGGCGGCTTGCACACGATAAGCGCCACAGACCAAGAGCTAGAAAAAATAACCAGGGAACTAAGAAGCCTCCAGGCAGTAGAGATCCACGCCGGGCACTGCACAGGGCTAAGAGGAGAAACAGCACTCTACAGCCAATGGCGCGAGGCAATGCACAAAATACACACCGGGTACAAAACAACGTTCCAGCCGCACTCTCCCTGATAAACCGCAAGCCGGCCACTCAACCGCATGGTGAGGTTTACGGCTGACGCGCGTGTCGCCTCGGAGAGGCTGAGGAGGTTAGCACGCGCTATTACGGGGAAACGGATAAGAAAATTTTAAAGCGAGACATGCGTGCTTCAAATGAGGGCGATAAGGTAAATGGTTCTAGTGAAGGCAAGGGTTAGGTTATCTGGAGCAAGGGAGAGTTACTCCTCGACTGCCCTTGCCGACACAGGCGCCAGGATGACCCTGATTGATAGATCACTTGCAGAGCGCATAGGCATCCAGTATACTGGAAGAACGTTAAACTTCGTTTCTGTTTCAGGTCATGCTGTGGAGGCGCTGGAAGCCGTAGTCCCAGAGCTCGAAGTGGAGGGTGAAGCGCTGAGGTACGAGGCTGTAGCGGTTGCGGAGATCCCGGAGAAAGTCAAGGAGACCTTGAGGAAAATCGGGCTCGATGACTGCGTGATCGTCGGAATTTTAACTATCGAAAGAGCGAACATGATACCTGATACCACTACTGGCACTCTGAGAAGGGTTGAGAGTTTCATACTTTAGGCTGGGCAAGCGCTCGCGCGGCGGAGTCGCATGCTAAGGATGCTCTGATGCTCTAGAACTTTATTAAGGAGCCTTGTATGCAGTTTGTAGTGTGTTGATGAATGAGCTTAACGCGCAGAAGACATAACTCAAGGAGCGCGATAAGCTTCGGGAGCATATCTCTGTGTGAGTGCATAGCTTATTTGAAGAAAAATAATTATTTGTGTTGTCCCCCTGATATTTTAATCATGGCTCTAAATCAGGATAGGGCAGATGTTTCATCTTTCCTTAGGCATATTCTCACTAAGAGAGTAAGGGTGTCTTCATGATGCGTGCCACGGGATTTGATGCCTTGCGGGGAATTGGAGAGCTCCTCCGTACAGGGAATTGCTTGATAATAGGTGTAGCGGCACTCGTAGGCTACGTGGTCGGTGGAGGTCGTGATTTTCAGACGGGGCTTGTTCTCGCGCTGTCGGTTGCGAGCTTGGGTGGCTGGGGTAACGTGATCAACGACTATTTTGACCTCTCCGTTGATAGGGTGAATAAGCCGTGGAGACCGCTGGTTAGGGGCGTAGTCAAGCCGCGTGAGGCGCTAGCTCTAGGCTCTTTGTTAGCCGTTCTCGGTGTTTTCCTGAGCATGCTTGTAAGCCCCCTATGCACAGTCACAGCCATCGCAGCAGCTTTCCTCCTCTTCCTCTACTCATGGCAGCTTAAGAGGAGCGGGCTTCCCGGAAACATGCTCGTGGCCTCCCTCTCCGCTCTGAGTATAGTTTACGGCGGCCTCGCATCTCCCAGACCCTCTGCATCGTTAGTGCCGGGGCTCTATGCCTTCGTGATCATACTGGGGAGGGAGCTCGCCAAGGGGTTAGAGGACGTGAGGGGCGACACTGCCACAGGCATAAGGACTGTGGCAGCTGTGCATGGTCCCAGAGCAGCTGTGCTTGCATGCGCGGCGGTGCTGTTCACATTAGTAGCAATAAGTCCTATACCCGCACTGTTTCTTGGCTACGGCGCCGGCTACTTAGCTGCAGCGTTGCTAGGCGTGGATCTTCCAGTACTATACGCGCTAAGCCTCCTCTTTCGGGACCCACTGGCTAATGCTTGGAGGGCTACTAGGGTCCTAAAGATTCCCCTGTTCATGGGTCTAGTCGCGTTCCTGCTGGGGTGAAACCGTGAAGAGCGAGGTGGTAGCGGAGCTTAGGAGGAAGAGTATACACGTGATTCCAGGCTTCCTCGCATACCCAGTAGTCATGTGGCTCGGCAGGCTCGCAGGCGTGCTCATTTCTGCCCTCTTCTTACTGCTCTACTTGCTTAATGAGTTATCCCTGAGGAAGGGGCTAAGGGTCAAAGTGCCCATAGCCTACCACACGTACAGGGTCATGGCTCGCGAGGAGGAGCTGAAGGGGAGATACTTTACGGGGACAATCTACTTCTGGCTCTTGACACTCGTCACGATATTGCTCCTCGAACCCCAGAGAGCCGTAGCGGCAGTCATGGTCTCCAGCCTTGGCGACGCGGCGGCAGCGATTACCGGTAAAGCTATCGGGGGAGCCAGGTGGCCCCTCAACAAGAGGAAAACGCTTGCCGGGTCCCTGGCTATGCTTGCTGTAAGCATATCTTCATGCCTCCTAGTCGGGATACAGCTCCCCGCCTCACTTGCCGTACCTCTTATTGTCACAATCGTCGAGGCTTCTACCCGCCCCTCGGTGCTCGACGAGCTTACCGTGCCCCTGGCAGCGCTTATCGTATTGCTACTTATCCCCTAGGCCGCACACTTCTACGCTCTTGCCCAAACATGCTTGCTGATAACCAGGGATCTGCACGCTTGAATTTTATTGCCAGCCCTGGAATATAATAGAGGGGCTCAGAGGCGCACGCATGGAGATGTTACGTGCACGTGTCTAGGTGTTAGTTCTTTTAGGCAGATTTTAATAACAGCAGGGACCCCAGTTAATTGGGTGTTATCACGTGGATGTTTTGGAGAGGATTAAGAAGCAGGTCAGCTTAGTGGAGGAGCTTGCGGGAGAGCTGGAGGCCGAAGGGAGTTATAGGGGTCTGGAGAGGCTTATCCAGCTAACCATACAGGCCCTCCTTGATCTTGGTCTAATGGTAATCGCTGCCCTTGGACATGGGAGACCTAGAGCATACTCCGAGATAGGTTACCTTTTAAGGGAGCTGGGAGTCCTAGGTGAGCGCGCGCATCCTCATCTCCACCTTGTTGGTGGCGGCCTCATCGCAGCCCCCAGTGTTGCTGTGGAGGCGCTCCGGGGTCATGGGGTCTACTCCTTACGGAGCCTCACTCCCTCCTCGGTCCTCTGCGTTGTCCTGCCTTCCCCACCTTCGCAGCACGCCAGCCTCTTGCCGTCCATGTACACGCTCTCTTCCACCGCAAAAGCGCGCGCCCCTCAGTAAATCTCCTACAACCTTGCTCCAGTTGACATCAATCAACTTCTGCAAACATCCTCTCCCTCAGCTCTCCAAAAAACTTGGCACGCACGTAGATACATTCACATGTAATGATACGAACATATAAACCCTTTTTACGTAAAACACGCGTGGAAGTGCTTCAAGAATAGCGCTCCAATGCGAAAATACGCTGATAACACCAGCACGGCGCCTACTCTATTATGCTTCCGCATATAACCTCTATACCCAGCTCTCTAGCCCTATTATAAGCCTCCTTATCAACGTTCACGGCGACCAAAAACACCCCGCTCGGACTCTTCGCCAGGTATTTCTCGACAGCCCTCACCTTCTCGTAAAGAGCCTCAACATGGTCCAGCTCAGCCCTAGACTTCACCTCTACCAAGTAGAGCTTCCCATCCCCAACGGATACATCTATGTCAACAATCCTCCCCCTCACCCCAGTAATGCTCCCATCCCTATCCGTAAACCTCAGCTTCTCCACCTTGCCAGGCTCGATCCCCCTCTTCTCCAGCGCCTCCCTGAATATCTCAAGCACCATCCTCTCAAGATCCTCCCCCCACCTCCTCCCCATGCTCCCGATGGTAACCTCAACCCTCATACTTAACTTGTTGAAGTCCTCTCTAAGCTTCATCATCTCAGCGTTAAAGTCTTCCCTTAGCTTACCCATCTCGGTGTTGAAGTCTTCCCTAAGCTTCTTTATTTCGTTGACTATCTTGTTGAATTTCCTATCATGCCTCTCCAGCCTCCTCAGCACATCACCGTAGCCGAGCTTCTCGGCTACCATCAGCCTGAACTCCCTATCCTCGTCTAGAAGCCTTAGAAACTCCTCCCTCAGGTTCACACGAAAAATGGAATCGAGAGATATAAAAACACAACGCTGATAGCAACCTTAAACCTTCCGAAAGTTCCACTCGCCGGCCACATCGTCTCAAACATGCAATACTGAAAGCAAAGAAAAAGTCTCAATAAATCGGAGACCCATCACACCTCCTGGATACACATACACCTCAGAGGACAATAATTACCATCAGAAGAGGCTTACATGATAATATCCATTCCAAGAAAACTCAGCCGCATGCAGCAAATCAGGTAGAAACCTAGACTTATGGAGGAAGCCAGCCTACAAAAAATTTATAATTTCCCAGCATTTTTCAGCTTGTATGTTGTCGCGCGCTAAGGTGCTCAGCATAGCCACCGACTAAGCTATACGGGACAGGCTCGAAGAGCGCGCTAGCAGCATGTCCGGGCACCTTCGAGGATAGCGCTAGAGTCGAGAGGTGCTGGAGCATGCGTGAAGCCTGTGAGAGGCTGGGTTACGTGTTAAGTGATGCTGCTGTATTTGAGGTGGTTTGAGTGGGGAGGGTGAAGCTAAACTTCGCTGGCTTAAAGGTGGATTTCTGCGATAGGGAGAAAGGCATTGAGCAGGCGCTAGACTGGGCCGAGAAAGGCACCTGGTACCCCATCGTCGTCTACGGACCCGAAGGCTGCGGCAAGACTGCCTGGCTCAAGCAGGCGGCTGAGCTATTGAGAGAGAAGAAGTACGAGGTCGTCTACGTCAACCCCATACAGAGGGAGTACCTGGCCCACACGGATGTGAGAGAGATTGCTAAGAGGTTTGCAGAGATCGCCGTTAAAGCTTCGGGGAGCGTTGAAGCAGAGCTTGCCTACATGGCCTTCAACGCGGCGAGGGAACTCGTCAGGCTGAGGAAGAGGAGGGTGGCCGTGCTGGTGGACGACGCCCTCCAACCAATCGGACTTGGGAAGGCGGCAGCCTACATCAAAAGTCTCCTCGGCCTCATCGAGTACCCCCAGAGAGCTACGAAAGGATCATAGCGTTAGCGACAACGAGCGAGGGGGTTACAAAGAGGGAGATAGGGAGGCACAGGTGGGCTGAGCTCAGAGCCATGTGGAACATGCCGAAAGAGGGCTTCAAGCAGCTCTACGAGCAAATACCGGATCCCAAGCCCCCCTTCGAGGAGGCGTGGAGGCTGACTGGCGGGAACCCTGACGTCCTCAGGAGGCTCTACCAGGCAAAGTGGAGCGTTAACGATGTTGTCAAGGGGCTTATCGCCTCTAAGAGGCTGGACACGCTTACCCCCTCCCTCAGTGCGGAGGAGAGGGAGTGGCTCGCAGAGGCGGTCGAGGACCCGGACACCCTGCTAGCCAGGGAGCGGATACCGCTGATGGAAAAGCTCGTCGAGCTTAATCTCGTCGTGGACTCGATAACCTACCGGGACCCACTCCTCTGGGTTGACGAGCCACCACCCGAGAGGAACCTAGAGCTCGGCATCGGCAGGCACATAGCCTGGCAGACACCAATACACAGAGAAGCGGTCAAAAAAGCGCTAGAGAAGACAAAGTGAAGCGCGCGCGGCCCCCTGAAGCCCTAAAAAAGCACTTAAAAGGTATCCCCACCTTAAACCCGAAGACCTAGAAATAACATGCATACCTCCAGAAGAAGCCCTAATCCTATGAAGCTTACATTCAAGTATAGGAAAGAGCAGATAAAGACAAGGACCGTCTACAGACCAGTAGTTAAGCTTAGCCTAAAGTCCATTGACGACCACTGGTACACTTTCACAGCATACGTAGACTCAGGCGCAGATGTATCACTCTTCCCTAAAGGAGATTCCAAGCTCCTTGGCATAAACCTCTACAAAGGCGAATGCTGGAAGCTATTCGGAGTCGGAGGAGCCATTATCCCAGCCTACCTGCATGAGACAAGAGTCAAGGTAGGTCCCTTAGAGCTCCCGGTACGCATAGCTTTCGCCGACCTAAACCGGGTAGCGCGCGCGCAAAGCGCTAAAAAGACTTAGCAAGCGTGGTAACCGCGTATAGAGCGAGAAGAGGTAAATATGAATAGGAAACTGAAGGTTCTCTGCGAAAAGCACCCGCATATAAAACCTGTCTACATATCCGCGCAGCATCCATGAGTAAAGAGCAAGACCGAAACGACTTCCTCCACGCCGCCACGCTGAGCCAGGCACAGCCGGAAGCCAGCCAGATAA
>JAJHRM010000077.1 GCA_020832965.1 Thermofilum sp.
GATCTTCCATAAATCTCCACAACGGATCTCAACCACGACCTAAACCCCAATCCACCATTAAATCCTCCACGATCCAAGCTATTAACCTCATGTTTCTCAAAGATACAATCACAAAATCACAGTTTGAAGCCGCCGGCGGGATTCGAACCCGCGACCACCGGCTTACAAGGGCACGGGCATATGATTGTTTCATATTCATTCCATATGAATGGGGTCCCATTTTCATACAGGCCTCCATCTCCAAGTCCATACACGTGAAAGCCCATATGACTTCCAAACCTAAAAGCTTCAATGTTTTGAGTTTTTAAAAGTGTGGGAAAAGTGGGATTTTTGGTTTTTTGCAGAAAACAAAAAGTACAAAGTATTACTTTGTACTTTCAATTTTTTAAAAAATAAAATTTTTCAGACGATGTCCCCGTTATTCAGTTCCCCGACGTTGTGCTGTGCACGTGTAGCCTAGGCTATGCCTGGTAGGAGCTCTCCCAACCTCATCATACCCATATCGGGTGGTGTACATGTCCTTAGGGCCCCCTCTTCTTTAGTAGCCACTCCAGGAATTCCAAGCATGCTGCTACGCTTCGTTGCAACAGTATCTTCCTGAGTTCTGTGACACATTCTGCAACCATGGTAGGTTTGCAGTCTACACCTAGTTCTCTTAGGGTGGAGCTCTCAGCCTTCAACTGCCTGAGCTCCCTAGCGAGCTTCAATATGAAGTCCTTGGCTGTCAGGCCCTCCTCGGACGCCAGGCCCTCCAGCAACTCGTACTCATCGTGCGTAAGATAGAATCTAATCTCTTTATGCTCTCTAAGCCACCTCTCCCTAGCTGTTAACCGCTTATTCTCCGAACCTCGACCTGAGGTCATGCCCGCCCCTCACCTGGACATCGCACCAACATCGCACCCGTTTAGGATAATTACAGGATAATGGTTAAAACTGCGGCAAGACTCACGACCAGAGGGGTAAGAGGGGGAAGGGGGGCAAGATTCATGTCCGTTCATGCCCGGAAGTCTTGACCGCGCATCGCCTGGACATCACGCCACCATAACATTACTTAAAATCAGGGTCACTCTCCACCCTGGAGAGCCCCCGGGCTCGGGAGGGGGAGGGAGGGGTGTGGTTGGAGAACACCTCTAACCAGAGAGTGACTTTCACCCCCCTCTCGTAGCAAGTCCTCTTATGTCCTCTTGTCCACTTGACCGCCCTTGCCCAACTCTTGCCCGACTCTTGTCCACTCATCGTCCATACATCGTCCGTTCTTCGTCCACCCTTCGTCCAACATAGAACACAGACTAGAGGCTGGAGCTCTAGAAGGCGAAGAAGCGAGCCCACACCAATGCCACATATCACCCCACAACAAGCACACTACTGGGGGTTCGCGGAGGGCTTTGCTAGGGTCTAAGGCTTAATAGTGGGGGGAGACAAATTTGTCTCCCCCTAATCAGGTTAGCTGTGTCTGCAGCCCACCGCTAGCAACCCTAGGGTTAGTTGCGGATTGCAAGGCCTGTGGGTGCTCCCAGCCTCCACAACATTGCATGGGGGCTCTAGGTCAGCCTCCATGTTATAAGCCGGGGGCTTGACGGTAACCCCAATCCTGGAGGCTAGAACCTCAAGGCCTCAAATCTTCCCGCCGAGCTCTTCAACCCTAGTAGCGAGCTCATGAACCTGCCTGATCCTAGACCTAGGGCTCTCATAGGGTGATATCAGCTGGTGCACCTTGAAAACACTGCAGCCAAGCTCCTTGGCGATCTCCCTGTAGCTTAAACCCCTAGACCTGAGCTCAAGAGCTCTAGCTCTGAGAGCCTCATCATCGTACTTCCTCCTGGGCACCCCGGGCACACTCACTAAAAACGTTAGCTGTGAACGATTATAACGTTATCGGATAACATTATAGGATAACGCTATCCGGAGAGCTGTCTGAACCCTGTACATATTACAAGCACGCTTGAACCCCCAGCAAGTTGCTTGATTAAACCATGCAAGCAGACAGGGAGTGAAGCGTGTGAGATGTCGATTAAGCGAGTTAAGAACGCTGTTTTCTAACAGCGGGCACCGTGTCATGTTGCAGGCATGTTTTAAACCCCACCCCTTCTAACCTTTCCTGGTAGGTCCGGCGTGCCTGGTGGTGGCTTAAGATCGGATGGGCCTCTTGGGAGCTCGCACTACAGCCCTTCGGGCTTAGAGGAGCTGGAGAGGGTGCTTGAGGAGTGCGGGGAGCTCGCGCTGTGGCTGGAGAGCAGGGGCTTTGACCTGAGGGAGTTGCTTGAGGACGGAGAGGAGCTTCTGGACAACGCTCTGCTACTCTACTACCTCCTAGAGGACGTAGCAGGAGGAGGTTGCAGGGCCGTTGATATGTGGAGGGGCGGGCGCACATCTGCATGCAGGGATGCGGAGGCTCTCTACTTCGAGTGCGCTCACAGGACAGCCGAAGGCTACACAGAGAGGTACGGGAGAGTTGCGGTGAGGATAGGCTCCCACGTAATTACAGCCGAGGTGCTGAAGCCTGCTGGCGCCACCTAGAGCGCCGGAGGCCCCACTCACGAGCTTGAGCAGAGGGGCTTGGCGGCGCGCGGAGGCAGTACTTAAGAGGCCCGTTAAGCCTTCTTCAGCTCGGCAAACCACGCGCACAGATTCCTGAGAGGGCACACCTCACACCTGGGATTATCGGCTGTGCAGATCTTCCTTGCCAGATCGAGCACTCCGAAGCCGAACTTCTCGGCAAGCTCTGGATCTCTGGGCACGAGCATCCTCGCAAAGGACCACATCGCAGGATCCGTGTGAGGCCTCTTCCTGGCGGACTTAACACCGAAGACCCTCTCCAGAACCCTTATCATGTTCCTGTCAAGGAGGGGCTCGGGCTTCCCGCAGGCTCTAAGCAGAACTTCTGACGCGATGTAGTCCCCCACGCCGGGGAGCTCGTCGAGGCTCCTCCTGTCGCAGGGAACCCTTCCGCCGAACCTCTGCACCAGAACCCTGGCAAGCTCTACAAGGTGCCTGGCCCTCTGATGCTCGATCCCGAGAGGCCTTATAACAGCCTTAGCCTCATCCTCGGATGCGGAGAGGAGAGCCTGAGGGCTCGGGAATCTGCGCATAAACTCCTCGTAAACCCTGACAACCTGCTCCGTCGTGGTCTTCCTCAGCAGGAAAGCCGCTACGAGCACCGCCCACCCATCTCTCGTTCTCCTCCACGGCAGATCCTTATCTCCGTGAACCTCGTACCACTCAGTAACCCTCCTCCTGAACTCCTCAACCTTGGACTTGTCGAGAAACAGGCCGCTCATGCTCCTGCCACTACATACTACTCTGAACGCGACTATTTAAGAAAATTGCTTCTAATGCTTGTACATGGCAGAGCTTTTCCGCATCGGTGCAGATAATTGCATGAAAACCTTAAACTCCTCCTTGGGAGTATGTAGCCTTGGCGATCTCTATGAGCACGGCAAGGATTAGGGCATGCGTCCAATACGTTTCTGCAGGCATAGACTCTGGGAAGCTTCCTAGAGCATTCAAGGGCTTCGAAGAAGAGGTATGTGAGGGTGCTGTAAGGGCTCGGGACATTGAGGTCTTCGGGGACTACAGCAGATGGGTTGAGTGGCTCGGGTGGGCTTCTGTGGTTCTGGATGAGGACGACTACCTTAAGGCCGCCGTCTACGGGCTGAGTCTGGCGCCCAAGCTTGCTGGGGCAGACTACGGAACCGCCAGGCAGAGGGATCTGGGCCAGCTGTGGACAGATGTTATAAGGGGGTTCTTAGGGGAGATAGCTGTTGCCGAGTGGCTTAAGGAGAGGTTCGGGATCACCGCTGAGCTGGACTACAGGCTGGGGCCCCTAGAGGAGTTCCTCCCGTCAGACATCAAGAGTGTTGCTGGGAGGGAGCCGAGGCTCAGGGTCAGCATAAAGACCACTAAGCTCAGCGGGCTGTGGCTCGACGTGCCCGGAGCCCAGATAGAGCACAGCGATGTGTTCATACTCGTGAGGGTGGGGGTGACGAGGGAGCACTTCGTAGCATTCCTCAAGAAGATAAGCGTGATAAGGGACAAGCTGATGAGGGAGGCTGTCGAGAGAGGGCTTGTGAAGAGAGAAGAAATAGAGCAGATATGGGATTCAATACCCGAGTTCACAGCCGCACCGGCCTACATAGCCGGCTTCCTAGACAAGACGGAGATCCAGGACAAGCTGAGGGACAGAACAGCAGTAATAGAGGCTGACGTGGATGTGAAGATAAAGAAGGTCGTTATAAACAAGTTCCTGGGCTTCTGGCACCCGGGGGAAGACATCTACGAGAAGAAGCTGAAGGAGCTTTTGAGGAGAAGAGGAAGGCCTGTGAGGGATGAGATGAGCATAGAGTTTGAGGGAATAGGGGACTTCTCAAAAACACTCCACTTCATAGCAAGCTCAGGAGCCCTGAAGAAAAAGAAGGAGGATTGGGAGAAGCTTGTAGAGAGGCTCTGAAGTTGTCAGAACCCGCATCAACTTATGCTGTACACGCAGTCCTGTCTCACAGCTTCATAGGAATTAATGCTTTGTCGCAATACCTGTAGCACAAGCATGAGGTCGTCGATCATGTTGGGAATTCTTGTCAGCACTCCCGGAGGCTCCCTCTCCAAAGGTTGCCTCCAGACCATGGCTGGTTTCTTGAGAGTCACGGCTACATAGGTGTCGCACCGAGAGAAGAGCTCTGGTGAAGTACCACGGCATATTCCAGCGAACACCACAAAGTTGTCTCTATCGTTAGGTGAGTAATCCTTCAGACAATCGGAGAGATCGGCAGTAAAGTCGCGCCGCGCTTTGGGTTGCAGAGAAGCAAATCTATACTCTATTCCCCTTCTACATTTGGCACAGAGCGTTAACAGCCTAGGGAAGTGCTTAAACAGTGCGGGCCGTAATGGGAAGAGCTCTAAAAGCTTTACATATGTGCTCAGCGGAATTATGAGATAAGGTATGTTCACATGATATGCGACATCACCGCCGGTATTTACAATGTCGAGTACCAGGGTATTCATGTTTCTATTCACATGCACGCTATGCGCCTCAAGTTTGGCGTCACGCTTTCCTGCCTTAAGCCACCGCTGTATGTAGGCGAGCTCAAGCTGAAGCATCATAACAACGAACACTAAGAATTCAAAGAGTCTCTGTGTTTGAACAGCATATGCGGACAGGATGCATAGAAGGGCCAGAGCAATTATTGTATTGCGGTATTCAGCGAGGAATGCTCTGATAAAAGCGCTGATAAAAGCCAGTCTTATATCGCCTACGCACTCCCCCTTGTCGCGCGCATCATGTTTCAAGGCCCATCAGCACCTCTGCTAAGGCCTGCGCAAGCCTCTTGCCGGCGAGCGGAGGCACAGCTTCACCTATCTGCGCCCTTATCTGGGTTTTTGTGCCCGAGAAGAGGAAGGTGTCTGGGAATGTCTGGAGCCTTGCCTTCTCTCTGAGGGTCAGCGTTGCCCTGTCCCTGTCGTAGTGGTATCCGTGAGTTCCTCCGCCTCCGTAGGCAACTATTGTGTATGAAGGCTTGAGGGGGTGAAGCCTTCTGTAGACCAGGCTTATCCCCTTACCCTCCACCTCCCACTTTGTGCCCCTGACAAACCCGTGGTTCTCGTCAGGCGGTATCCTCTTCATGCGCTCTACAACCGAAGACTCCTCGTTCGGGATCTCGTGGGTTCCGTCTGGAAGCCTTAGGGTGTGCACAGGCACTCTGTAGTAGCCGAGCTCCCTAAGCACGGATTCATGACTTCTGAGCGCCTCCTCAAGCTCCTCCCTGCCCGCAGGCTTTATCATGTTCACCGTCAGGTAGTCCTCCACCGCGTCGAGCTTAAGCCTGTCCCACACCTCCTCCTTCCACCTCCCAGCAGTCTCTGTGCCTACCTCAAGCCACACGCCATCCCACTTCCTCATAACCTCCCTGTACACGTCGCCGAGCTCATCAAGCCTCCTCCCCTCAAAAGCCTCTATGGGCGTCAGCGGGTACTTCGGGAAGAGGCCGGCAAGCTTCTTCAGCACGCTCAGGAACATGCTCCTGATCCTCCAGGCTCTGTCAATGGTTTTCACCAGATCCTTCCTCACACCCACTATTATGAGCCTCTCCCTCTTCTGGGGGACTCCATAGTGCGAGAAGTCCACAATGTCCGAGAACACTATCTCGTAGCCTTCAGCAGGCTTCTGTGCTGTGCTGTTGCCTATAACCTTCCTGACCTCGTCCCACCTCATGTTCAGGCGGGAGAAGTCCTCCAAAATAACCTTGTACGCGAGCCCCTTGTTGGCGCTGACGAGCCCCGGAACGTTCTCGAAGAGGAAGGCCTTCGGCTGGAGAACGGCCAGAGCCCTCACGAAGTGCGCGTAGAGCCTGCCCCTCTTCACCTCAATACCCCTCCTGTCCCAGTCAGGACCCCTAACAATTGAGAAGTCCTGGCACGGAGGCCCCCCGGTAACTACATCTACCTCCACGTCCTTGAGGGGGGAGAAGTTGACGCGCTCAACATCGCACACGAGAGCCGTGCCCGGCTCAGCCTCAGTCACCCCACTGCACTTCTCCAGCTTGAGCCCGAAGTTCCTGGAGTAGGTCACCACCGCGGGCTCGAGGATGTCGTTTGCGAAGACGATCCTGTAGAGCCCTGTCTGCACAAAGCCCAGGTCGAGCCCGCCGGCGCCGGAGAAGAGGGAGACCACAGTGTATCTGCTCACGCCGGCCCACCGCCCCCGGCGCCCCCTCCCCCCTTAGCGCTCTCAGATACTAGGGACTTCTCGGAGAGCCAGGAGAGCACGATGTTCCTCACAATCTCCGCATCATCCCTGCCCATGATCCCCCTAAAGCGCTCTATGAGGCTCCACTGCTCCTCAGTGAACGTAACCTGAACCCTCTTAACTCTGCCCCCTTCTCTTCTATGTTTCAAAACACACACCATATACACATATGCGACACAGAGTTAATAAGCGTTTCACCTGGAGAGCACCCCCTCTACTCGTCTTCAACCGCGTAACCCTCCATGCATGAGCTATGAAGCTCGATTAGGACCTCCCTCTCCACTTCCCGCGCACTATCTGCATATAGGTCTCTAGAGAGCTGAACCCAGCCCTGAAGGCAACAGTTGTTGCCCTCTCTAGAAGGCGGGGAAACGAGCCCACGCTAAGGCCGTATTTCATCCCACCATCTAGTGGGGGTTCACTAGGGGGCTTCGAACCTCCAGCTCGCACCTGCCAGGATCTTAAGCTGATATCCCTGGAATACCAGATGTTCTAGCTTTCAACCCCGTTGAATGGGTTTAGGTGATAGGTTAGCACGGTGGGGGGTACAAAATTTTTAGCCCCCTAGTCAGGTTAGCTATAAGCTCCCAGCCCTTATAACATGATTCAAGGCCCCCTATGGTGGGTTGAATTAAGCGGTAAGACTGCTAGTAGGAGGTCTGCTAGGAGGCTAGGAGGTCTAGAACTCGTAGGAGGCTTGGCTTGGAGGGTGAGGTTTTGCTAGAGGGTTTCGCTGACGCAGACCCGTGCTAGAGCTGTAGATCCGTCTACCCAGCGTGATCTCAAGAGCTTAAAGCCCCCTCTAGGAGCTCTAGTGCTCCGGTCAGCTTCGACTCGATACCAGCTAGCCCTAGCTCCTCGATCTTACCCCTATGTGTTCTCGCAACCTCAACCGCCGACCTAAGCATCTCTACGAGCTTTAGAGCTCCAGCTACAGCCCTAGCCCTGTTGTTGGGTCTCAGGGATCTAAGCCTTAATGCTAGTTGCTGTGCTCTGCCAGCAAGCTCCTCTACAGCCTCCACCAAAGCCCTCCTAACTAGATCCCTAGCCTTATCATCGTGCGGCCTGACATGGTAGACTTCAAGCTTGTAATATCCAGGTGCTACTAGGTCAAGGTAACCCCTAACCCTGAAACTCTCATCATCAAAACAGGCATAGGTTGACATGTCTACGGGGCCGCAGAGCCTAGAGTACATCATCTCCTTTACAAAAGTGTACTCGTGTGAAGGCTTCCTGTAGGGCTTAGAGCTCCTACCAGACCTCTTGATCTTAACAAACTTAATGTCGAAGCTTAGGAGCCAGAGGCAACCCTCAGAGGCCTCACACTCCTTGAACGAGTAGAGCCTCCTGGAGGCAGAGCTAGTGAGCCTATCGAGCTTTAGAACGTCCCGGAGCTCCTCCAAGCTCTTATACCTGCCGGTGAAACGCCTAGAGCTCAAACCCCTAGTCCAGCCCACAGCTATGAAGCCCAAGCCCATACACCGGAGCTCTCTGGGGAGAGCCGGGGTTTAAAAGCTTATCACTAGTCTACGGGAGACAGGAGGTAAGTCAGCCTGGGAGACTGGCGATAACCTACATTATGCTTAGATATGCTGGCTCCGTAGAGGGGAGATTGCGTATACTTGGAGTAGAGGCTAGAACTGTTTACCTAGGGTAGTTGTTTGAGCATATTGGGGACAGTATACTCAGGGTATTTACCCAGGGTAATCGTCTCATACTGGGGGTAGTATAAGCTTTTGACTACTCAGAGTAATCGTCTTGGCATACTGGCCCCAGTATACCCAGGGTGTGAGTGGTAGCATATACTATCTCCCTTCTACGGAGCTCCGGGAGAAAGGCGATGAAATACAATTACAGAGCATAGTGTATATCATCGCCTTTCTACGAAGCTGGCCATAGCTGGTCTACGGAGCTGGCAAAGCTAGTTTACGTGAGGGGGCCTACAGCTGTAAGCCCCCAACTCCAAGAATATATGCCATCGCCAGTCTCCGAGCCCGGTGGGCTTACGGTAGGCTAAGACTTTCACAGTAAGCCTATGAAACCTACAATAGTATTCTATGCTAACATGTTTTAACTCCCGTTAAGGGGGTTTGATATAGTGGGGGGTGTAAGTTAGTTTTCTGAATTTCAGTAGGAAAAATAGAGGAAAAAGTCTGACCCCCCACTATATCAAACCCCCTTGTACCGGGATATTAGGGGCTGAAGACTACCCACGCCTGATCCTCAGGCCCCTAAACCAAACGACATTATCTCGACTGTACTTGGTGTATCTTGTCGCCACAGTTGTGTAGAAGCTGTTAAGACCCATCGGTGTCAAACCGTTTTCTTTGCACCATTTGACGTAAGCCTCGTAGAGCTCCGTCCCTTTAACCCTGCCGTCGGGATCATCTATTACATATCCTGATTCAAGGAATCTTAAAGCTGTGTTAGCCATCTTGGTCAAGTACTCCAATTTTTCTTCATCACTCCTTCTCCGTATCTCCCATCCCCTCTCTTCGAGCTTAACCCTGCACCACAGCAAAAACTTAAATACCTCTAGCGGGTTCACTCTGTACTCCTTGACTGGTTTGAAGCCTTCTGGGGCTCTCATGAAAACCAAGCTGAGCCTTGATATGAAAGCTGCCAAAGTTTCTCCGCCCTGTTCGTAGAGAATGGGGGGATCATTCATTGTGAATAATGCAACCTTCAAGCTTCTAATTCTAACTGCCGGTTTATGTTTTCTCTCGACATGTATGAAGTCGCTTTCTCCGACAATGTTGTTTATTATATCGAGGTTCTTGAGGACCACGTCGCCCCTCTCGCTATAAGCTAGAATGTGCTTGCCCACGAGGGCTTGCAAGCCGAACTGGTAGCCGGTTATCGATCTAAGGCTAACGGCGGCTACGAGGGGTTCTAGTGGTTTCACCAGGTTAAATAATAAAGTGGATTTGCCCGAATTAGACGGGCCTACGATGAATGTTACGAGTTTGCTCCTATGGGGTGCCAGCCATGCTCCAAGGCTGTCAACCAGATACTCCCGGTCATCATCCTCGAAGTGGGCCCTCCAACTTTTATATATAGTGTTCTCTCTAACATCGTACGAGCCCTCCCTGATAGCCTTAAGCTCTTCAGCGGAGATGCTAATGTTAAGCTTGTAGGTGAAGTAGTACTCGCTCTTATCGAGCAGCTTGAGCTCCCTAAGGTCTAGGACTGCGTTTGCAAGCCTCACTTTATCCCAGGGGTTTACCTCGTGCCAGCTCGTAGTCCTACTTGTGGAGTATAACGCTAACTCTAGATCCCCTATTATGCTTTTCCTAACAAGCCCCGCCTTGATCAGGGATCCCACAACAGGCCTCAGCACGTCCTCAACCGGCCTTAAAACGTCCCCGTCTAAGGCGTAGACCTCTGGCTCCCCGTTCACATCTGAAGCGGGGAGCCTCACAAAATCGAAATACCTGACTATGACATCGAGTACCCTCACAATCCTACCTTTAGAGTCCATCTCCTCGAACTCCTGCGGATTAACGAGATCAACAATCCTATCCTTCAACCAGTTAACCCTATCGTGAAAATCTACGGGAGCTAGATCCCCACTCTCCACCTGTACCCAGCCAGCTAGGAGCTTTGATAGCTCTACATCTACCCTTGATAG
Source organism: Thermofilum sp. (assembly GCA_020832965.1). The sequence continues at coordinate 10,371 of JAJHRM010000077.1, forward strand.
CTCTTCATCAAGCTGTAGCAGTCTGTCAACCCATAACCTAATCTTCGATGAGTCAGCGTACCATATGTGCTTTAGCAGCTCCTCGAGCTCAAACCTCGCGGGGCCGATAACATCCGGCCTTAAATACTCTGCGAGCTCCCTACACCAGGTTCTAAACCTATAGCTGGTTGCCTCGACACACTCATCCTTAACCCTGAAGGCGTAGATCTCGTACCGGTAGCCCAGAACCCTCTCAAGCTCCC
>JAJHRM010000078.1 GCA_020832965.1 Thermofilum sp.
GCATTCCTACAGGCATTTTTCATACCAGCAGCTTGCTAAAGTGCAAGCGCAGAGAACTGATGCAAGTCGCCAAGCTAGTAAGGATATCACTCAGCGGAGATAAGCTGCAACAACCACGAAACCTCTAACAGACTTCGCGCGCAGCCTCTTATATGAAGCATGGGGCGTAGGTCTTGGCTACAGCGAGTTTGTAGAAGTTTTAGCTTTAGCAGCAGCATGCGCGCGCTACCGTGTAAGAGTATCAGCGCTACTCTTGGGAGAGGCAATGAGGAACATAAGGCCCCTCATAATGAGGAACATACAGCCCTCCCTCAAAACCTGCTTCCCGTGATAAGCTTTGCCAGATTCTCAGACGTCGACAGGTACCTCAAACTCTACAATATCGACCTTGACACTGGAAAATATCGATGCGCCATATGTGGGGATGTTATGACGCGTGAAAATATCTATGCCCTTATTGTAAATGGTTCCTCAATAAAACTAATATGCAACAAGCCATCATGTCAAGCTAAATTATCAATAATCCCCCTCTAACATGTTAGATGAAATTAAATTTTATCAAGCAAGCGCCCCCATCACCTCCTTCTGCGCGCGCAATATAGCTCTTCTCCAAGAGATAGTTCTACTGAGTTTAATTGCGCTAGTGCAGCATTTATGCCTAGGAATCTTCTTCAATACCTCCTGCAGATATGGCTCTGCTACCTGTGTGAAGCGCGCTAGACAAGTTTTTCTAGACAAGTTTTTAAGGACAAGGAGTACGTAGAGGTAAATGTGCAGGAAACAAAGAAGGCAGGATGCATTATTAACCTGTTAAGCTCAAGCCACCCTCACTTCAGGTCTTTTCTAAGTGAGGGGCTTTGGGGCTTTCCCGATAACAGGGCGAATAGAAAGAGGTGGAGCATATTACGACCTGGCTGTGAGACTCTCCTATATTTTGAGCATAAGGGAGTTAGGGGGGTGTGGGGCTTAGGGAAGGTTGTTGAAGTTTTTGAATCAAGAAAGCCTGTGAGCTACTGGGTCAGAGATCCTGCGGGTTTTCCTCTCCAGGTTAGACTTGAGCTCATCGAGCCTAAGAATCATAGGCCCGTTCCCAGCGACCCTGTCAAGCTCGATTGGTTCGACGGTGTGACGCCCCTGAGGAGGGAGGAGTTGGCAGGATTAAATGTCAAGATGCCTGGTGGCCTGGTCGATAGGTGGTCGCTTATTGTGCTGGGAGAGGGAACAAAATATTCTTACAGTGTGTTTGAGCAATTGAAGTATGAGTTTCTGGTAAGGAACAAAGAGATGCGGTTAACCCCATCAAGGTCTCTGCATGAGGAAATAAAACAGTTGATTGCAGAGATAGGGAGGATGCAGCGAAAATACGTCTCAATGGAGGAAGAGATTGAGGGGAAAAGGATAGATGTGTCTTGGAGAAGGATCGAGAGAGGTGTGCCTTATGCAGTTTTTGAAGTCTGCATTGGTGGCGACCTCTACGCGGACTTAGTCAAGCTGAAGCACGCTGTTGACATGTGGAACTCGATTGCCGTCCTCGTAACGACCGAAGACAAAGTAGAAGAGGCTAGGAAGTGGGTTGAGGGGGCATTCCATGAGGTTGCTCAGTACTTCCGTATTCTAACGGTTGAGGATGTGAGAAAGCTCTATGAGAGCAAGAGAAACTACAAGATGCTAGAGGCAAAATATGGACTAGTATAGAACGCACGGTGCGCTTACACCGGATTTCTCAACATTGGCAAGCATATTATCACATCTCTCACATGAAACCCGAAATAATCTCAACCAACCCATTAACAGAGCACAAAGGATTCTCGGCTTGAAGAAGCCCTCTCAAGATTTCACCACGAGATAACCTGACCATCACCGCATAAAGGCACTACATTCTTTGAAGTTTTACTAAGACCTTTCCACGGCGTCGTGCCTGAGTTTAACCGCATGACCAGCTGGCACGCCTTACTTCTCCCTGGCTACCTCCTCGAATGTCTCGGGGTCCAGCTTGTTCATCGGGAAGGCCACCAGCATCCTGCCAGGCTTCTTCCTCGGAGTCGAGAACACCCTCTCCACGCGGATCTTCAGCCGCAGGGGCCAGACTGGCTCGCAGCGCTACACCTCGCCGGAGGAGCCCGCAGCCCTGGAGGCTTCCTCCCTGAGGAAGAAGGCTAGGTCCATGTAACCCGAGAGCGTTCCCATGCGCCTGCGGCGCCTGATCTTCGGCGCGGGCAGGCCGCCGGCGGGCGCCGGCAGGGCTAGCTCGCGCTCGAGCTCATCATCCTTGGGCGTGAACGGCTCGTACTCGTCGAGCGCTGTGAAGAGGCCTCGAACCCTCACGAACTCCCTACCATTCACAACAACCTCTTCGCGGTAGCCGAGCACCCCTGGGGAGGGCACCACGCGCACCTCCGCGCGCGTGCTGTAGAGCTCGAGCACGCCGCGTGCCTCCACCTCCCTCCTTCTGTCCCAGAAAGCATCGTGCAGAACCACCTTGAAGAGCACAGGCAGGTGCCGCGCCCTCTCGCGCACCCCCCTCCACCCGCACTCAGCGCTCAGCACCCTCGCCTCCACCGGCAGCTCCTCCCCTGCGAGGTACTCGAATAGCCTGACCTCCTCGGAGAACGAAGCCTCGAAAATGCTCCTAACCCTAATAATCCTCCACACATCCTTCCTCAGGACAGAGTACAGCTCGCCCAGCGACTCAACCCTGCGCGTAGGAGTGAAGAAGAGCAGCTGATCTCCTACTTCAACCTTCACCACGGGTACTTTTACAACCATAAACCAGTCAGCCCAAACAATATCTTCAGTTCTCATTTCTCCTTACCCTCCGTACATCTCTAATACTGGCTATTAACTCTTATGATCTGAGATTTATTCGAAAGTATTAGATATAAAACATGGAATAGCAGATTTATAGAGGATAAACAGCTTTATAAGGTTGTTAAAAGAAAAATAATAGCATCAATATACGAGCCAAGTTAAATTCGAATGAAGCTAAAAGAATATCTACATATCATGTTTTTATAAATATAAATAATTATCTATAGTTTTTTGTACTTCTGGCGCTTCATCATCCTCTTCTAGCTCTGATATTTTCTCCCTCAATTTCCTTTTAGATTCTTTTGATGAGTTAAGAATCCTTAACATATAATCTAGTTCTTCAAGTAGAGAAGAATACAATTCATTAAGATTAATATCCCAGTTTTTGAGTCCTAGCATCCTAAGTGCGATACGATCTATTTCTATCTGTTCTGGGCTTCTATTTTTAATTCTATCATAAATAGGATCAAGATCAGCTTTACTTAGCCTGTTGTAAAGTTCTCTCGCAGATTTTCTTACATCCTCCTCAAGATTCTGTAAATCTGGAACATGAATCTCTGACCATACTCCCTCCTTATCAAGCCTTATCCATGCTCCTCGAGTCTCAACATGAAATGCGAGAAGTTGTAAAAGTACTATTGAACTATTTAAGTATAAACATAATAGCTCAGGCTCTATTTCGCCTAATACTCTTACATTTATACGGTCAGTTGTGCCTAACACTTTATCTTTAGATCTAAAAGCTAGCCAGTATATACCTGGAGAGGGAATTTGTAGTTTTCTAACTAATAAGATATCACCTGCCAAATCTTTATATGCTTCACGAATTCCTCTAGCTGCTTTTTTAACTTTTTCATCAACCAAACCAAAATCTCTTTTAATATTTTCAGGAATGTAAGCTGGGTCAACTATTGCATACTCCTCCTCACCAGTGATATCCATATGTTTAACACCACTGTATGTCCTAAGAGTTTTTAAAAGAGCTTCTCTGGGTACTTTAAATGTTCTTCCTCCAACTTCCTCTCTAAAGATTATATAATTACCTTGTTCCCCTAGCACCCTGAATATGCATTTACCTTTTGCTCCGTATCTCGTGGCAAAAAGCAATCTTGCTTCTCTCTCAGAACCTCTGCTTGATGAGGGGTATTGACCAGGATTATAGTAACGCATTCTAATAATATTTTTCCTCTCTAATTCGCCTAATGTTGGATATTTAACTAATTCATCCAATAGTTTTAATGCTAGCTCTTGGGCCTTAATAGTATTAAATCCTACAAGGGGCTTAAGATTAAAGATATGTTTTTCTAAGAATACTTCTATATTTTTTATCTTAATTCCATCAAACAGATCACTCTGTATCTTATCACTATCACTATAAGCAAATTCTTTTATTTTAATAGCAACATCCTTTATATAATCAATTTTATCTAATTCCTTCTTAAGAATAATTAGGGTCAATGGAACAAATGTTCTATTTAATGTTTTTAATAAAACCATCAAATAATCTCTGTAAAGTGCACGTTCACTAAATGCTACTTCTACTCCGCTTCGCACAATATATAAAGGAATATACTGTCTTGCTAGTTTTTTAATGTATTCTCCTTTTTTCGGATCATATATTTCACCTCGGAATAAATAGCGGCGCAAACTTTCAGCACTACTTCCTGCAAAAAATTCTTCAGGTGTTACGCACGCAAGTTTGCCATTAACCTTAAGCACATTATCTGCTGCTGCTAAGAAGTAGGCCCAGTATCCCACTTTACCACGAATAATCTCATTTAGTTTTACACCTAGTTTATTTATTATAAATTCATTTAGCCTATCAATCTCGCCTATTTCTACTAGCCTTTCTCTCCTGGTAAAAGGAGGATTCATTATCACGCAGTCAAAAAATTCACAGGGAAGTTGTTCGGGTGTCACTTTACCTAGCCATTCTGTTAACTGTACTTGAGGTGGATCCTTTGTATTAATCATAGGCTCAAGACCATCTCCTGCCCTAATATGCTCAAGCTTAGCTGGTACCTTAATGTTTTGTATTAGTAAGTTTATAGATGTCATATGATAGGCAAAATGCATAATATCAATACCATAAGTTTTTTCTAGTAGCTTTATATGTAATGCATCTAATATTTTTTGTAATTTATCCTCACTAAGCCCGGGGGTAGCTTTCTTTAAGTAAGCTTCTGCAAGTTCCTTTCTCCTCAAATAAGCTTCTGTCAAAAGTGTACCTGAGCCACAGGCAGGATCTAAAACTACTTCATCCCATCTATCTATAGCTAATGTGGCAAGAATAGTGGCTGCCTTAGGCTTTGTAAAGAAAGCTCCTAGGTTTTTTCTAGCCTCTGGAGGAATGGATTCCTGATACAATCTACCCAGAAGCTCTTCTTTTACGTGTTCAGGCTTAAGAGCTTTAAGAGCCATTATATATTTAGAAATAGCTACTATTGAGTTAACTCCTCCACTTCTTTCCACCATGGATAATAAATCTGGACCAAATATGGGCTCATATTCTTTAGCTGCATTAGCAAAAAGTTTTCTTAAAGTTTCTAATAACTTAATATCAGGTACTAAAGGATTAACATCTGGAAGAGGTGGATATTTATCTGGTCTTTTTTGTGATAATATGTAGTAAAAAAGTATTTGTGATACAGTAAGATATGCAGCTATATCTGCTATCCATGCTTTCATCTCTGCCTCACTAATATTAAAATCTTCAAGAGTTGCTCTGTAAAGATCAAATCTTCCAATCAGCATCATAGCATCGTTAATATATTGTGTTATTAGATTTTGTCTTATAGACCTCGCTACCTCGACAACAGCTTCTCTAGCAACTTTAACTATTGAGTCGTAGCTAACTGTAGGACGCTTTGATTCAAGGTACAGCTTATAGTAATCTGATATGATCCTTGCGAGTTCCTCTAGAGAGAGGTTCTCTTTATATCCGGTTATCCATGGAAGAGATATTATGGCTCCTATTATTTTGAGTTGAGGAGCAACTGAGTTCAGTAGATTTGGATCTATTTGCCTAACATAACTAGGGAACAATATAGAGATACACCCCTGAGCACCTATGCTTTGAGCTTTGATAAAGGCTTGCGGAGCAACTTCAAGCAGTTTTCTAGCTCCATCTACTTTAACCTCTATTATGAATTTATAATCGTTGATCTTAGCAACAAGATCAGGGTACTGAGGTCGAGGAGCTCCAGCAACTTGAATCGACACTTCTTCTACGCACTCAATTCCATATTTTGATAAAACATTAGCTATTGGTCGGTAAAGTGACCTTTCAGTAGTTTTATAGGCCATATTCGCCCCCACTTTCCTTTGGGGGGATTTTCTAGCCTAATAAGGTGCTCCCCCATTTTTATTTTTATCTTGCAGCATACTCTCTTCATGTACTGTTGGAGAGCTAATATATTCATGCTTTTTTATTGCTTGAATAGCTTCTTGAGGGCTTGGGCTTGCTCTGGTTTCAGCTTCTGGGGCCCTGGTAGCACGGGTACTCCCGCCTCCACGAGCCTCTCCCTTGGCACGAGCCTCCAGGCCCTGGGGTTCTCAGGGTTCTCGAGGACTCCCGGCGCGGCCGCCTTGACCTCGAGGTAGAAGGCAAGCCACCTCTCGCCCCGCGGCCAGTACCTCCCGGCTAGCTCAGCCCTGCCCCTCGCAACGCCGTAGAGCGCGAGGCCCCCCTCCACGCCCGCGCCCTTGGTCGCGTAGACGTAGACCTCGGAGCCCTCGAGCTGCTCCAGGACCCACTGGAACCTCTCGCTCACACCCCAGAGCATCCAGCCCGCTGGCCTGCCGCGCAGCGCCTCACTCCCCCTCTCCCTCATGTCCCTGAGGCTCCAGGAGAGGTTCTCGGGGCTCCCCTTCAGCAGGAATGCCGCAGCCACAGGCAGATGCCCCGCAGCGGGCTAAAATACCTTACCGCCAGCCCCCCGGCGGGGCAGTAAGAGATTTCAAACCCCCTGCTACACAACCCGCGATGCCGGAGAAGGAGGAGAAGAAGGAGGGGGAGAAGAAGGAGAAGAAGGCCAAAGCACCCAGGTGCCGCTAGCCCCGGCGAGCTTTTTCTCCTGCTATAGCGTCAGGGCTCTCACCAGGGATGGGCTCCTGGCCGTTCTCTCCACGACCTCGTGGTGGGCTAGTAGCTTTCTGCGCGCCTGGGGTAGGGGGAATCTCCGGTAGTCCTCTGGTGTCAGGTAGCTGTAGCCCCTCCTCGGCCCGTGTAGTAGCTCGTAGAGGGTGTACCGGAGGGTTCTCTCCTTGAGGAGGAAGACTCCGCAGCAGTCGGGCGAGGACCACATCGCGTAGAAGCCCTCCCTGCAGGTGGCGAAGGTGAGCCCCCTCTTCTCGGCGCCCGCCTTGAGGGCTGCGTAGGCTTCCACTCTCAGCTCGCGCCTGGGGTGCTTGTGGGAGCCTAGCGGGAAGCGCTCCCAGATGCCGGGGTCTGCGAGCTTCCTGAAGCTGTCCTCGCCCATGGCTCTCTTGAAGGCTTCGAGGTCGCGCCAGCTCGAGATCCTCAGGACCTCGGCTATCAGGTGCTTCGCGCCGACGGCTTTCGCGGTCTCCGCGTACTCCTCTGCGTGCTCGCTGCCTGAGTTCAGGAAGGGGACGATGGGTTGTGCTCTGAGGATTACTGGTACGCGCGCGCATGGGGTGAAGCTCTTCTTCGCGATACAAACGTACTACGCCCTCGTGCTAAAGCTGCTGGCAGCGGAGACCGCAGCAAGGTTTTACGATAAGACGGCAAGCGAGTACATTAAGCGCCTGAGGGCTGAGGGTGTAGACATCAGGAGGGCGCTATCGTTCCTGGAGGACGGCTCCGCATACCGGTGGTATGGGATCAGGAACTTTCTCGAGGGTGACCTTTTCAAGTGGTGCATCGACGAGTGGAGCGAGGAGATCAGCGGCGCGATAAGGGAGATTATCAGAAAGCTGGACGAGTATGACGTCGAGGCCTTAACCCTCGACCCGTCAACCGCTAGGGACGTCTTCAAGCTGCTGTACGAGGAGCTCGTACCGAGGGAGGAGGTGAGGAAGTTCCTGGGCATCTACACAACCCCGGACTGGCTGGCCGAGCTGATACTAGATGAGCTCGGGTTGAGCACGGAGGGGTTCAAGGAGCTAGAGTCGCGGGGCGTGGACCCCCTCAGCATCAGAGTCCTAGACCCGGGCGTCGGCACGGGCACGTTCCTATCCCTGATCATTCAGCGGATCGCCTCCTACCTCAGGCAAAAGCACCCCGATGGGCTCCCGCATGAGGTCGCTAAGCGAGCCCTGCTAGCGGTAACGAGGAACGTCGTAGGCTTCGACATCGACGTGCTGGCACTTCTCACCGCGAAGACCAACTACCTGCTGGCCTTGGCGGCCGCCGGTCTCTTGGAGCACAAGGAGGATGAAGAGATCGAGATCCCAATATACATGGCCAACTCCGTAGTAACCGCAGAGGAGCTTAAGGATAGGATCACGGAGCGCGTGGGCGGAAAGTACGTGTACGTCGAAGTCGTTAAGGTGCCGACTGCCGTTGAAGACTTCGTACTGCCCGCTAGGCTGGTAGAGTCCGGGAGGCTCCACGAATTCCTTTCGACCGTTCAAGACTTGCTGGAAAGGAAATGGCCGAGCGAAAGCTCAGAAGCTGCAAGGGCTCTCGAAGCTTTCGCGAGGGTTTGCGCCAGCCAGGAGGAGGCAGGGGCATGTTTAAATATCCTGAAAGATTTTTACGGAAAGCTTCTAAAACTTAAGAAAGATGGTAGGGATTCGGTATGGATCCCGATAATCAAAGGTCATGTTCTCCCCACGCTGTTCAAGAAGTCGTTCGACCTCGTAGTAGGCAATCCTCCCTGGCTAGCATATAGATACATCGCGGACCCCACGTACCAGGAGAGGGTCAAGGACTTGATTGCTAGAACGTACGAGCTCATCACACTCGTCACAGACGAGCACTCGATGACGCACTTGATGGCGCACATGGAGATGGCAACCCTCTTCTTCGTCAGAGCCCTGGATATCTACCTGAAGGATGGTGGCTGCATAGGCTTCGTCATGCCTAGGTCGATCTTCAGCTCTGACCAGCATGACAATTTCAGGAGCTGCAAAGCGAGGGACGTCACCTACGGGTTCGTCAAGGTGATCGATTGCGAGAACGTCGAGCCCTTGTTCTACGTGCCGACCTGCGCCGTGATCGCTAAGAAGGGGGGTGCAGCGCGGTACCCGGTGGAAGCCATGGTTGTTAGCGGGAGACTGCCGGCTGAGAGGCACAAAGTGCTCCCGCTCAACGAGGCGAGGAAGCACCTGAAGTTCGAGGCGAAAAAGCTCTACCTCAACAGGATCGGCACGAGATCCTGGCTCGACTACAAGGAAGTAAAGATTCGGGCCGGAAGGAGCTACTACTACGAGCACTTCAGGCAAGGGGCGACGGTAGTCCCGCAATCCTGCTGGTTCGTTGACCTGATCGAGGAGCGCAGGAACTTCGTGAGTGTCAAAACGAGCAAGCGAGTTAGGGTGAGGAGTAAGGTGAAGCTGGAGATCCAGCCACTACCGGTGGAAAAGAGGTTCATCTACGGGGTTCTCACGAGCGCCGAGGTCATGCCCTTCTGCCACCTGCCGCCCAACCTGGCCGTCCTCCCGATAGTCCCCGCAGGGAACAGGTACCAAGTGATGACGGGAGAGGAGGCCCAGCGTTCAGGGTATACTCATCTCGCGGGCTGGCTCAAAGAGGCGGAGGATATTTGGAAATCTGTTAGAGGCGAGAAAACAGGTAAAATGAGCTTGTATCAGCGCTTAGATTATCAACACGGCATAACACTTCAAGATCACAAAATTAAGTTCAAAGTCGTATATCTCAGGTCAGGAACGTACCTCGCTGCAGCTGTAGTTGACGTCGAAAAAGTTCTTAAAGAGAATCCTTTGCTTAACGGAGTCATTGTAGAAAGCACGTTGTACCACTACGAGACTAATGATGCTGACGAGGCCTTCTACCTAGCGAGCGTGCTGAACTCCAGCGTACTCGACGAGCTGATCAAGCCCATGCAGTCGAAGGGGGAGTTCGGTGAACGCGATATTCACAAGAAACCACTAGAGTACCCGATCCCGAAGTACAGGCCTGGAGACCCGAGCCATAAGAGGTTGTCCGAGCTGGGCAGGAAAGCCTCCGAAGTCGCGCAGCGAGCCTTACCGCAAATCCTCAAGGAGTATGGCTACGATAGGAGGCTTGAGGAAAGAGGTGTCCTCCTGCCCCAGGAAGTCGCGACCGTGCGTAGGCGCCTGAGAGAAGAGCTCGGGAGCTTGCTAGAGGAGATAGACGCGCTCGTGGTAAAACTGCTAGAGGGAGCTGGACAGGGTTTCACGATGGATTCATTCTTGTACGGCTGAAAACGCACTGCTAAACTGAGCTGATTCGGTAGCGTGCCAGCTTAACGGGGAATCACCTTGGTGACCATACGTCTACATGCACGTGCTCGCCGTGATGCCTGTCTAGGAGGCTTTCGAGGCAGCAATTACGAAGCAGCTTAGGAGCGGTAACGAAGCCTCCCCTCGCGTGCTTCTAGCGCGGGTTGGTGCCTAGAGGTGCTGGGGTTTACGCTTCTTGTAGACTATGGCGAACCCTTTGACTCCTTGGAAGGAGGTCCCTAGGAGCAAGCTTGTCTTTGTGAGGCCTATGTTCGGGATGACCGCTGTGACTTCGCCGTGTTTCTCCTGTATGTGGTCGAGGGCTTCTCCGAGCTCGGGCAGTTCTGTCTCGAAGTCGTCTATCGGGAGGTAGAATATGC
>JAJHRM010000079.1 GCA_020832965.1 Thermofilum sp.
GCTTTCACACGTAAGTATTCCCTGGAAGAGGGAGTCAGAGGCTGCTCACACGCTCATAGTTCGCCCTCTTAAGAGTCATCATTCCCAATGGGTAAATGAAGCGGGCAAGTATTTTTATGTTACTCAGCGCACTGCGCGCCACTCATACTCCACCTTTTCGCAGGGTATGGTTTTTTGTATTGTTTTTGATGGGTTGGTGAAAAGGCTTTTCGTATTATGGTGCTTGGCAGCCCTACCCTGATACCCAGCGCAATTGGCCCCCTAGCCGTTATATTCAATGCAGCGTTGATACCAAGGGCCGGTACATCCACATTTTCAAGCACATCCACATTTTCAGCAGCCGATGTGTGAGCCTCCTCTCGGGCATTAAGACAACCGAAGTTTCAGCGAACTCTGAAGTGATGGAAAGATTAATAACTGGTCCTCCCTATATAATTCTTAGCCGGGGTGGCCGAGTGGACTAAGGCGGTGGACACCGTAAGGAGCCATACTCGAGATCCACTACCCGTTCCTGGGTGCCCGGGTTCGAATCCCGGCCCCGGCGCCATCCTGCTCGTCACGTTTTTAAACACCTAAGAAACTGAGAACCTAGGGGGATTAGAGGAAACAGCACCAGCCTCTGATGGGAAAGGGGGTGTCAAGGATAAGGATAACATTAGAGCTGCCCCTAGAACCACAAGCCCTTCTAAGCATGCGTGTAGATGACTTCAAGGGAAAAGGTGTAGACATAACATCCGAGTGCGTTGACGGTAAACTCATCTACACAGTAGAGTCAACCCCGGAAAAATTCCCGCTAGCCAGATCAATAACCAACGAGATCCTCCGCCTAGCAAAAATGCTCGAATCCACCAAGAACCACCTAGAAAACAGCAGTGGCGGGCCCGCCGGGATTTGAACCCGGGGCGTCCGCTCTCATAAGGGATCTACGGCTCCGAACTGCAGCGCCTGAAAGCGTGGCCGCCGCGCCTCCTAGCTGCGCCACGGGCCCACTAGTTATATGCAAAAGCTATTTAATATCTTTTTACGCACGCTAGTACAGGTAATCTGTGATGTCTCGGTTTAAATAAGGAGCCCGCGACCTCTTGAGGTAGGTCTTTGATTGCCCGGTAAGCACATGTAATTCTTTTATAAGGTGCTTTTCCGCCTGGATGTACAGTGCATCACCTAGTGGTGATTTCCAGGGACGAACATACTTCTTTAAGCCCACTTTAACTTCTTCAAGGCAGGGTAGGCTGCTGCTTAAGGGACTAGTTTGTAAGTAGCCTTGGACAACACGGCTTTCCATGGAGGCTTTAGCATTGACAAATTTCTGCCTCTTGATCTGGTAATCGTAAAGAATTACCTTGAAGTTTACCGGGATTTTTCTATTGAGGAACAGCCCTGGGACAGCGTACTCCGCGTGGTAAATTTTTGTTTGTATGGGGAGTTCTTCATTGTAAAGGTAGTCTGCCAGAATTGCTGGAATCCAGTGAACACTTTCATAGAGGTCCTTAACTCGGGCAATTATTCTCAACGCCTTATCCGGAACTCTTCTGTCGTAGAGTGCGGCAATAGTTATGGGGCTCTCTCTTGAAACCATGAGGAAGAAGAGTCTCCTGCCCACCGCTAGTCTCAAGACAGGTACAGAAACAATGGTGAACCACTCCTTACGTCTCTCCCTAATCCTCGCAAATCCCTACAAATAGACACGCTAAACATTTAACATGGAAACCGGGTATGGGCATCCTCAGACAATGGGCATCCATGCTAGCCTGAGAAAATAGCACCTCGCGCTGAACAGAAAACCTGCCATCATTAAAAGTGCAAAAAATTTATTAAAAAGCGAGAATGAAGAAAGGATGGTGCTCGCCGGGGTGGCCGAGCGGTCAAGGCGGCGGATTGCGCGCATGCGCACGGATTGCTAATCCGCTGGCGATTTCGCCTCCCGGGTTCGAATCCCGGCCCCGGCGCCACTAATTTTTCTCGACTAGTGCGCGCCGGAGTCAAAGTTTTTCATTGGCTTCCTTGGTTTCACGTGCAGAAAATTAGAAGAAGGAAAATGACTATGAGTAGGATTTAATATCATTAATCACGTGGAACAGGGGATGTAACCTGGAAGGAATTGGAGGGACACAAGTCGAGTGCACCTGTGAGAGGGCGCTATCTAGACACGTTTGAGAAAAGAATGGGGCTTGTGTCGCATGGTGCAATAAATATATATTGTTGTGGTTACCGTTGTTCAGCAGATCTTTAGAGGGGGTGTCATGTATGCCACTGAGACCTGGTAAGTGCTATAGGCACTTTGGGACTCCACCTTATACCAGGCTGGAGTACATTAAGAGCAACCCGCCTGTGCTTGTTCCAAAGTTTGATCTTGGGAATCCAAAGGGTAACTTTGACACTGTCCTAAAACTCATTGTTCTCAAGCCTGGGCAAATCAGGGCAAACGCGCTCGAAGCGGCCAGGCAACATGCTAATAAGTATCTATCGACAGAGGTGGGCGATGCCAACTATTTCCTCCGCGTAAACGTTTTCCCGCATCATATTCTGCGGGAAAACAAGATGATGGCTATGGCTGGTGCTGACAGGCTTCAGGATGGAATGAGGTTGTCGTTCGGGACACCTGTGGGGAGGGCAGCGAGAGTCGAGAGCAAGCAGGCAATAATGCTTGTTAAAGTAGACTCTAAGAATGTTGAAAAAGCAAAGGAGGCCCTGCGTAGAGCAGCCTCCAAGATACCCCTCCCCACTAGGGTAATTGTTGAAAGTGGGTATACCGTGGAGGGCCAATGACCAGGATTAATGGTAAAGGTCGCCTCATGCCCTTTAAGAGGGGTCCGGAAAATTGTCTGAAGTGCATAGGAAGCGGATTGAGGTAGCGATAAACATATGGGGCGAAATACTTGGCGGCTCCTTCTCTTCTCGTGAGGAGCTGGTCTCGTACTTAGAAGAGGTCTACGAGGCTAATGATCTTGAACCTATTCGGGGGAAAACGAGAATAAAAATCTATGACAAGGAGTTAGCAACCCTTTACGCAATTGGCAAGTACGGTTTAGCTTTAGAGGACGAGGTCTGCAGCTTTCAAGGCTTGTTTGATATAGAAATAAGGGCTGACAGGGCAATCAATAGCGTACTTAAAGGAGAGGACCCGAGGACTGCCATCCTTAACCACTTCGGCACGGATGAGGAGGACTATGTCTTTAGGGTCCTCAGGCTTGCAATGACCTTTGTAGTCTTTGGATTTCTGGATGAAGAATCTTTCATTAAAATTTTAAATGCTTTTGAGAAAGCTTTCCCAGAACTGCGTGAAAATTTCGCCGGCTTTAAAAGGTTCTACATAGCTTTTAGGCTCGCAGAGCTCATAGCTATGGGAAAGATAAGAAACAGGCTCGAAAAGGAAGCTTACAAGCATGCCCTATGCATAAAGTTAAGTGCCGAGAGGTCTGCACCCTCGGATGCTTTTATACGTGAAATAGCGGTAAATACGCTTAAAGTGCCTGAGCATCGCGCCAATGGAGTTCTGAGTATGCATTAGTGAGCATCAATAGGCTTATTTACTGGTGACGATAAGAGTGAATTGAAGAATTTATGCCGAAGAAGCGGAAAAGTCGGGGGCGCCATAAAGGAGGGAAGGGTAAGGAAGACATAGTTCAGTGTGATGAGTGCGGAGCATTGGTGCCAAGGTCTAAAGCTGTCAAGATAACTAAGCCAGTTATGCCTGTAGACCCTCAGCTGGCAAAAGAACTTCGGGACAGGGGGGCGATTCTCCCTCAATACACAGTTACCAAGTATCTTTGCTTACGCTGTGCAATCTTTAGAGGGATCATAAAGATAAGACCAGAGGAAGAGAGAAAATCCCAGAAACTCAGGCTGCCCTTTTAATACGTAGATGGCACTCGAAAAACTATTGAGCATTCTCTCCAGCTTCTCCTTCAACAGAATCTTCATTGTCTACTCGAACACCGCCGTTACCTCTCCTCTCTTTACCCCAGAGTCTATGACGACAGCTGGCGGACGTATGGATGTCATTGCTCGATCTATCCTGTATGCTCTGCACGATGCTTATGAGCAACGTAGAGACGTCCTCTTCATAGGTCTGTTAAACGGTCCTCCCAAGCCGCCAGTCGCGCTATACGTGTGGAGGCTACCCGCATATGCAAGATCGGAATTTTCAGTAGGAGAATTAATCCGGGAAGCGCTTTCAGGAGTCAAAGTCGGCGGTTTCGAGGCGGAGGAGGCAAAAGCTTTACAGATTTTTCAGCTGGTGAAGAGGACGCACCAATTATACCTGTTAGACGAAACGGGGAAAAGCTACAAGTCGTTTGATTTTACAGGTAAAAAAGCATTCTTGTTGGGGGATCACATCGGGATTCCGAGGCAACTGCTTGATGCTGTCATTAGTATTCTGGATGGCGTTATAAGCTTAGGCCCTAAACCTTACTTGACTAGTCATTGTATCGCTTTTCTCAACGAGTTGATGGACCGCTCATTGCATCAATCTTAAGATTTCTTCGAGTTTCCTAAAGGTTGGACGAGAGGATAGCGCCTCGATAGCTAGTGGGTCTATGTTGTCCTGAAATTCGTAGAAGAGTGTTTGTCTCTCCAACCCCCTAATGTCACTTGAGTAACACCTGGGGCACTGAGTAATCCTTAGTTGAGAGACTTCACCGCAGGTAGCGCACTGGTAAAGATTAGTTTTTGTCAATGTGAACGAGCGAATGCCCTTAGAGTACATGAATCTAAGAGCTATCCTGAGGTCAGCGGGAGAAACGCTAGCCACCCTTATTTCTGGGATACTGACTAAACCTTGTGAAGAGTGCAAGCCTTCCTCCAACCAGAGAATTTCGGAAAAATCTCTCTTAGCATGCAAGCTGTATACGAATGGCGAGAAATTACTTATGTAGCTTGGAAATCTGGTGCCCCATGCTTTTGCAACAGTGTATAAGTGTGTATTCGGGGAAAAGTACGCGTTAATTACATCCCTGCCTCCCTCTTGGCTCATCCTAGTCATCTCTTCAATAAACCCTCTTGCGGCTTCAAGCACTCTTTGCATGTACACATGCGTCCCCCAAGCGTCTAAGTAAGTCGGTTGAGACTGAAGTAATGTTGCCTCAAATCCAGGATACGACAATTGAAAAACATGAGCAGGTGATTCCTGCGCCACTTCACCTATCATCCTTACTACATTTGTGCTACGCCTATGTAAATGTTCAATAAGCATTTCTATGCCCTTATGGATCTCGGCCATCACATCAAGTGGATCAACAGAACTGCCCTTAACCTTAAAAAGTATGGGTAACAAGATGCTAGCCCCACCGACTATGATGCCAGGGGTTTCAGGAAGAGGAACGAGGAAAAGATCTCCCGTTAAAATTTTGTCCTCAAAGACGAAGACCGTTGGCATGCCGGAATTGATGAGACGGGAAAGCATCTTTACATTCTCTTCACTGAGGGCGCTGGGGTCCCGTATCAAGACGGACAACAATGTGTTTCTCGGGGAGAGTCCTCTTTTCTCTGTAAGTTTTGCCAGTACGCGGCTGAGACCCTCCCCCACGCCTACCGAAATCGTCAGCTTCATTATGCCGCTTAAGACTTCTAGTGCTTGAATTACAACATCCTCGGCTTTATCGTCGAGTCTTATAACTCCTCCATTAATCAATCCATTTACTTTGGCCAGTATTTTTAAAGTGTTCAGCGTAGTGGTGGGAAAGTACAGTGTCTTCACACCCGTTGCCCAATTCACATCAAATAATAGGATCCCGCTCGCTAACGGGTCATAAAGCCCAGAATCCGCTACTATCTCCGTATCTGGCTCCTCGATTAGCCACGCTTTTTCATTTTTAAGCATGACACGAAAACCCACGTGCCCCTTGAGACAGTCATTTTTTATGCAGCTTCCCAGAAGAAACAGCTTAACGAGGCTTTCTGGTACCAGTTGCAAGTTGATCTTTTCCTCGACGAGCGTCAACGTTTCGAATAATACTTTTCTCCTGACACTAGCCTTGGATCCCGGCTTACAAACATTATTAAGCAAATAAGACAGGTAAGTTTCTAGTGGCATCGCAACTCCATTCGCTAAAAGAACCGACCTGGTTTCATGAGTTTTCAAGTTGATGAAGAGCTCTTCGAGGTAGCCAAGTACTCTCTGCCCTAGCTCGGTTAGACAGTAATTCTCGTTTGATAAATGAACCAAATTGACGCCTGTTAGTTGCCTTAAATGGAAAGCTAATTTCTCCGGTGTTATTCTCAATGTATTTGATAAATCACTAAACCTTAATTGTCTGTGGTCCCTAAGCGTCAACAATATTTTAAGCCTCACTTCGTTAGATATGGCTTTGAGTATTTTTGTTGTGGGGTCTTCTTGTGATGAAGGCATCAAGAATTATGCTTGGCGGGGTTTATTTAGCATTACGAGTCAGTGCGCGGGGGTTTCTGCAACCTTTTGCACCTACATTTTTGAGGGAACCTCAATCCCCAAAAGTGCTAGGCCGTTCTTAATAACTAGTCGCACCATATTGACTATAGCAAGCCTAGATTTACGTTTTTCAGGAGTGGGTGCTTTAAGCACAGGGTAGTGATCATAGTAGTAATTGAACTCGGATGCGATGTTATTGAGGTAGTTTGTCAGGAGGTCTGGTCTTAAGTTGTCTGCGGCCTGCTTAACTGCTTCCGGAAACTGCCCCAGGAGAACTATTAAGGAGTGTTCTTCCTCTCCGACGCTATTAACATCCAAAGACTCTAGCGATATTCCCTCTTCTCTGGCTTTCTCAAGAATGCTGTTAGCTCTTACGTAAGAGTACTGGACAAATGGCCCAGAGTTCTGCTCGAAGTCTAGGATTCTTTCCCAATCAAAGGACAGGGTCTTGTTGGGCGAAGTACTGAGGAAGAAGAACTTCAAAGCGCCTAACCCGACTCTCTCCGCGTCCTCCTCCCTCCCTATCCCCCTCTTCTTTATCTCGGACCTAGCCCTAGAAACAGCCTCTTCAAGCACATCGTCTGCCGCTACGTATATTCCCCTTCGGCTAGTCATCCTCGCACCAGGCAAGTTCACCATTTCGTACGAATAGTGAATAAGCCTCTCACCTATGTTCCTGTAGCCCAAAGTATAGAGGGCAAGTCTCAGCTGTGCTTGTGCCAATGTTTGTTGGACGGCAATAACATTGATTACTCTGTCTGCTCTCGAAAGCTTCCAGATCGAGTAAGCTACATCACGGGTCGTATAAAGGGTCGTGCCGTCAGACCGCACAAGAGTTATTGGGGTGACGGTTAAACCCCTCGGTACGCCTGCACTCTTCCTGACATCCTCAGACTCTGCAACTAAGTCGGAACGAAAAACAAGCGCCCCTCCCCTTCTTTCTACAAAGCTGCTGTCCCTAAGCTTCTCCAGCACCTCGTTGGTTAACCCGCTCCAAACAGTTATCTCACTTTCCCAGTCCCAACTGTCAAAGAATATATTAAGCCTTGCAAGGGTTTCGCGTATACCCTCTAAGCAATAGTTAATCATGCTTCGAACAAGCCGTACAGTCCCTCTGTCGCCCTCCTCGTACCTCCTATTCAAGTATCTGATCTCCTCCTCGGGATCCTGCGTACTGCTGATCCAGGAGGAAATCCTCTCAAATGCCTCTGGAAACTTTTCCGAGCAATCTTTCAGCCTCCACATGAGCTCGGAGATTTTCTGGTTAATCTCTGGAGCTTTGCTTTCGGGAGCTCTGCTCAGCTCCTCCTTAAGCTTCCTGATGTCGATCAAGAGGTTAATCATTGTGTAGAGTGAACCGATATAGTGATCCTTCTTTACGCCTGGGATACTCCCGCCGGCAAGCCTATAAGCCATTGCGGCATACGCAACCTGAAGTCCTACATCATCAATGTAGAAGTGAGTCTTAACTTCGTGTCCCCGACTTCTGAGAAGCCTAGCAATAGCGTCGCCTAAGACACCATTCCTGAGGTGACCGATATGGAGGGGATGGATCGGGTTAGCGCTCACATGCTCCACGATGATTTTCTGCCTGCGGTCAGCAGGCACACTGCCATAGAGGTCCCCCAGCCTAGATACCGCGCTGAAAACAACCTCTGCATACCTCTTCTCGTCTATACTCAGGTTAAGAAAATCGTTGACAATGCTATAGCTCTTAATGAGACCACTAGGCTCATAGCTGGAAAACAGCGAGATAAATTTTTCAATGCCCAGTCCAGCACTACGGGCAATCCTAAAAAGCGGTACAGTCAAATCCCCGTACTCCCTACGGGTGGTTTGAACCTCAATAGTCTCAAGGGGTAGATCAACACCATTCCCCCCTAAAAAATCAGCAAGAGACTTCTTGACCTCTGAAACGAGCCATTCATGCGGATTATATATAGGAGTCCCCAACAAGTCTTATCCCGAATATGCTTTTAAGGACAAAATTTAAGCTTTGTTGCTCTCCGAGACGTGCTTCACGTGCTAAATATCCCTGAAGATCCCAACATGTCTCATGAGTTTCCTATATGTGTCCTTGAGAGCTTCCGGTATAACCTTGGTATCGGCAATCACAGGCATAAAATTTGTATCACCATTCCACCGCGGAACCACGTGTATGTGGAGGTGACTCTCCAGCCCAGCACCAGCCACTCTGCCTAAATTCACTCCAATATTGAAGCCGTCAGGCGAGAAAGCTTTCCTGGTGACTTCAATTGATCGCACTAAAGCCCTGGAGAGAGCTAACAGCTCCTCGTCACTTAGCTGTGAGAAATCTGCTACGTGCCTAGAAGGGGCTATCAAAAGGTGACCGGTATTGTAGGGAAACTTGTTCATAAGAACAATGAAATTTCTGCCCTTATATAGGACAAGGCTTCTCTCCAAATCGTCGGACTCTAAGGCTTCACAGATAAAACAGCCTGGCTCACGGCTCACTTTTGCATACTCAATGTATGCCATCCTCCAGGGGGCGAAGAGGACGTCCATGATCTATGTTCAGCGTGCTGGCTATAAAAATATTAAACTAGGGTATCCACCTCGGTCCTAAAAATTGAGGCTTGAAGCCTTCTCACTTCTCGGACCAGCTCTTTAATGTCTTTCTTTCCTAGGAGGCTCGCTATGCTCTCTACGAACTCGTTATACTGTCTTACAGTCTCTCTGTTTAATATTTTCTGGTCGACCAGGCTCTCGTATTCTTCTCTGTCAGTAACCTGCACCCCTTCTTCCGGAGAGTAGGTCACATCTATGCCTAAATCGACGTACCTTATGCTGGGCGGCTGAGATGTGAAGAATAGTGGCGTGTTTATGTTAACGTACATGCCCTTAAGGGCTCCAGTCACCGAATAGTAAAAGTGGATAACTGCCCGGCCAAAAAGCCACGAATACGACAGAATTTGGTCCCCCTCCTCCCGCCTGACATTTCTAAAGCCGTCGTAAAGTCCCCGAGAAGAGCTTTGCCTCTTCAACTTGATGTAAAAGGAGTCCTGCACCTCTGCGTAAGCGCTCCACACGTGCCCATGGCCGGTCAATTTCTTGTGGAAAACGCTTACTCTACCCCCATTTAGCTTTGTAAATTCCTCTAAAAGGACTTCAAAGGCACGCTCTTTAATGAAGCAACGTCCACTTTTTATCAGGCTCTCAGCAAAGTCTATTTTACTGTTTAAGTCCTCCATGCCTAAGCTCTTTAATAAATGGTGGTACGGAAGTGTGGGAAAATAGCGGTCACGCAGAGCATCGAATTTTCTCGAAGTGTCTGGAGGAAGCTCAACTAAAGCTAGCGACTCCCCCTGAACCAGTAGACCAATGCTCTGTAGCTTGGCTTCTTTCAGAAAGTTCGCCGCTTTTTCAGAAAGTTCCCGGATTTCTTTACCTATGTCCAGTATGTTAGCATTTCTCGAGGAGCTCCTGAAGTGGACGCCCCACCCCTGAGGCGCCTCGCTCATAGCAAGAGTTAAAAGCTGTAGCTTTAGTTCTTCATTCCTTATATGCTCGCTGGTATTGTGTTTTTCGAACTGCACAAGCCTAACATAGCGGCCGACAAACGCGGCCCCCTCTTTAAACATGGGAGACTCGAGTGAAGCACGCGTAACGTGAGCCAGCAAAAAGTCTCCCTCACTGTGGTTATTGCGAAGCTTTACTGTGCCGAATTTTCCCGGCTCGTACTCTGCAAGCCAAATGTCATGGTCAACCCTCTCAACCAGTCTAACAACGTATGTTGAGTATGGACCAACGGGGATGTAGCTGACAATTAGACCCGGCACTATGCCTCTCAGCAAGAAGATTATCATCTTAAGAATCTCATCGTCTCCCAGAATTATTAAGCCAGACTTGTCGTCTTGGTCCTTTATCGTTACGAGGACCTCACCTGACTTTTTGAGACTGGAAAATCTGCTCAAAATTTCCATGCTTACATCGGCAAAGCTAAAACCAGCATCATCAAGCAAGCCGGTGATCGCCGTTGAATAGATACCTCTAACCCTTATCAGCGCACGCCACCCACTATCCCACCATTATTACTGGGTTAAGGGTTTTATGGATTTTGCTCCTGGGTGCAGCTATTATTCCATTTAATTGTCTCTAAAGCAAAAACGCAGGGAGCTGCGCACGCAAGTTA
>JAJHRM010000080.1 GCA_020832965.1 Thermofilum sp.
CAATGAGAGCCCAGCTGAGCGAGTGCAGGGCTACCACATTATTCTCTCGGAGGTAATTGACTTCTCGCATTTCGGAGTCCCGCAGAGCAGAGAGCGCCTCATAATAGTCGGGGTGAGGAAAGACCTCTTGAAGACCCTCAACGAGCTCTGGAAGATAAAATTAGCGTTCACGAGGAGGCT
This sequence comes from Thermofilum sp., assembly GCA_020832965.1. Next base: position 181 of record JAJHRM010000080.1, read on the forward strand.
TAGAGAGTCCGCGGGGCTCTTCCCAAAGTACCCTCTGACAGCGATCGAGGTGTTCGAGGGCAGGAGGCTCGACGAGCTGGACGCTGAGTACAAGGAGGTCATGGAGAAGTGGAATGGCGTGTGGCTCGAAGTAAACACTGAGAACGCTTGGAAGTGGAAGCGTGAAGTATGGGACAGGCTTACCTTCAGCATTATAGAAGACTATCTCGCAGTAAATAAGATAAAGAGCGCCAGCAGAGAGGAGCTGGAGGAGGCGCTGAAGGAGCATGAAGAGGCCCTCAGAGAGCTCGGCTACTACGGAGTCCCCATCACGAGCATCAACCCCCCAGATGGAACAAATGCTCCTCCAGAAGACGATCCAGCAGTGGTCGAGCGGATGAAGAGAATACCTCCCGATGAGAATCACGAGTTTGTCCGCGGAACCAAGTGGGAGGTCGAGGGAAAAGGCATAAGCCTCGTCTACCGCAGACTACACCCGCTAAAACCCTCCTACACCATAGTAGCCTACGGAGGAGGCGGCACGCACGGATACCACTACGACCGAGACCGGGCAACACTCACACTCAGAGAGCGGGCAAGGCTCCAGACATTCCCCGACGCATTCCACTTCTGCGGCTCAAAGACCCAGATAAGAGCACAGATAGGGGAGGCCGTGCCCCCGCTGGCCGCTAAGAGATTGGCACAGGCGATGGCAGAGGTCCTAGTAGAAGTTTAAGAATGTCGGCGAGGAGACATGGTTTGTAATCGATTAATCTCGAGGAAACAGCTATCTAAAATCTCAGAGAAAAAGTTGCCTGGGGTATTTATTTTTAAATTGTTTATCAGCGAATATTATGCTACAATGATATCTCTGGCAGTGCTCTGTGCTCTGCTCTACTATGTTATCAAGCTCCATCTAGAGAGACTGTTTGATTTCATGCTATTTGTAGCTATATGGCTACAGCTCGAGCTCGCATACAGGCAGTGGTGGCTGGAGATGAAACATAGAGAACCTTACCCGGTTTTCGAGCTTTTTGAATTGAGTGATAGTCAAGAGCTCATTGATGGTATAACTATTGTCCCTCCGTTCATCAAATTCTACTTCACGAACGCTGGTGCTTCTCCTGCTCACTGCGTTTATGTAAAAGTAATTGCAATAAGAAAGGAATTTAGTGCTATATTGAGCCGTAAGACTCAACTAATAAAGCACATTCCCCAGCGAGTATGCTCCACACAAATCAAGAGAGCATTTATCCCTCCAGGAGAGGTAGCTATTATTCCAATAGAACTACACTATATAGAGAAATGCGCTCAGGATGATGAGCAGGTGCTTTATGCATTATGTACTCAAAGCGTGCGGAGCACGGAGATCTGCACGCAAATTGCGGAAATAACAACTTTAGGCAAAGATGTTCAAATCTATAGAATATTTAACTTGAGAGAAGAGCCTCCTGGCATTATTTTGAAATCGCCGAACTTAGTGAAGGATGCATTCCTGTACTATCAAGCTTACAAAGCTGGAAAAAGTAGCAGTCTCGCCTAGAAATGACTTTTGGAAAGCTTCTCATATTACAAAATGTGCACTATACTATCCCAATCCTCTTTTCTCTTCTTTAGAAGTCCTGAGCTCGCTATGAAGTGTAGTGTTCTTGAGAAGTCTCCTATGCCTTCGAACTCTATTTTCATGTCGTCTCTTATGTTCCTGCCTTTCTGCCTGAGGAATTCCCTTAGATTTTTCAAGTAGATGTCTTCCTCGGGGTGCCAGAAGCCGATGTACTTGTTTACTATTATCCTCTTCACTTTTACCTCGCCGTCTGCTTCGATAATGCTGTACTTGTTCTTAATGTGCTCTGAGAGCTCTGCTTTGTCGAGGAAGCCTGCTATGTATGCAGGCAGGGATGAGAATTCTGGTACTGAGTCCCATATCTCGCTGAGCTCTTCTTCTCTCAGGAGGCCGCGCTCCAGTGCTGTCTTCATGAGCTTGTCTCTGATTACGCTTATCTTCTTGAAGAATGCTATAAGGTGCACCCGGGTTACACCTACTCGGACTAAGACATATACGTCGCTGTGCTCTATCTGCGCGCCAGGTATGTCCAGCCAGATCCCGTTGAGCTTTGTTGTCTTAATGCTTATTTTGAGCCCAGGTTGTCTCCCATTTACGCTCTTTATGTCTGATGGGAGGAATTCCTCGAGCGAGCCGCGCCTATAGTCCAGCACAGCTGATAAGCCGTATTTTTCACGCAACCACTTGACAAATGCTATTTCGCCGAGAAAGCCCCTTATAGTGTCTGCCCACAGCTGTCCGAGGTCTCTCTGCCTAGCAGTGCCATAATCCGTTGCAGCAATCCTTGGGGCAAGTCGAAGGGCATGAAGGGCCGCCTTCAAGTAGTCATTTTCATCGAGCACCACAGAGCTCCAGCCCAGCCACTTAATCCACTCGTTGATTCCTCCCAGCTGATCAACATCGAGCCCCCTCACAGCGCCCTCGCATAGATCCTCCTCAAAGCCCCTGAAGGCCTCTGGGACCTCACCTCGGGCTACGGCTGAAGAAACCCTATGAGTGCACGCTTTAATCTTATCACTCAAGCTTTTCCCACCGCTGAAAAGCTTAGATATAATATATTGGAGGACTGTGTAATATATTAACTAGTGCAGGCTGTGCGGGGCTGAAGTGTGCAGGCAACCGAGCCCGCTAAGATAATGGAGTTCAGAAAGAGAATTATTGAGTGGTATGGACTGCATGGAGATATTCATCTGCCTTGGAGAAGCGCAAGGAGCGGCTGGGAGGCTCTTGTAGCGTCTTTTCTGCTCAGGAAGACTACGACCAAGCAGGTGGCAGAAATTTACGTGGAATTTATTCGGAGATATCCAGGCCCCCAAGCCCTGCTCAAAGCTAGTGAGGAGGAGGTCAGAGAGCTGATTAAGCCGCTGGGCATTGAGCACCAGCGCTCAAAACACCTTATTGCACTGGCTCGCGAAATTGTTGGGCGCTTCGCCGGACGGGTGCCGTGCGATAAAGAGAGTCTGAAAGAACTGCCGGGAGTCGGCGACTACATTGCTTCAGAAGTCCTCCTTGTAGCCTGCAATCAGCCGGAGCCGCTTCTAGATAGAAACATGATTAGAGTTTTAGAGAGGGTCTTTGGGGTAAAGTCCTCGAAGAAGAGGCCGCACACTGATAAGGCGCTCTGGCGCTTTGCCAAGGCAATTGTCCCAGCAGAACCAGGGCAGGCGAGGAAGTTCAACTACGGAGTCCTCGACTTTGCCCGCAAGATATGCACAGCGCGTAGTCCCAAATGCCCCGCATGCCCCCTCAGAGACATCTGCTTCTTCTATGTAGCGGGGAGGTCGAATCCTTAAAGACGCTTGCTGAAAATCTCATGGGATCATCTGTCACTAGAGTGTATATGTTAACTAATTTAGAACACATTCATGATACATTAAATTTATTAGTACCTATTTCAACAGAATTTAACAGGTGATAAAAATGTCGATTTTAGTAGAATCATCCCAAATTTTGTGGAGGGTAAATAAGAGCTGGGGTCCCGACGTAGAGATGATTTTGCCCCTGCCGATCGCGGTGGCTGTAGAGTCGAAGAATACTTTTGGCCAGGCGCTCGAGGACTTTGACCAGATTATAGGCTATCGCGCGGCTAAGAAATATGATGCAGTGATATTGAGGGTTGAAAAACGAGTAGAAGGAGACAGGAACGAGCTTGAGCTTATTCTTGAACAGGCCGGCAAGCTCGGGATCGGAGTTGTAGTGAATGGATATTCCTATTCACCACTAATGGGCACTGAAAAAGTACTCACACGGGCATGCCTAGATCTCGCTTCAGATCCCAGCGAGGTTGTAAGGAGGATGCAACATGCTTCACAAATACTAAAGATGCCGCTGGATAGACTGTTTGTCTTTAGAGAATTCTTCGAGGTGAGACCTCATGAGTAGCGCGATTCCCACCTCTCGCAGGAGGCTTGTTGAATCAATTAAAAACGACCCATTTATAGATGCAGCTTTCATAGGCTATTTAATAGGTCGGGAGGAGTGGCTTGACGTGGTTCAGCGGCAGGCTCGAGTATACAGTGAGATAGGGGACATTGGAGAGGGAACCGCGACTTTTCGCATGTACAAAGAAGAGGTTAAGAAGTACATTGTCACTAAATTTGGGCGCGTATATGAGCGGGGACTTGAGATCCAAATAGAGAAAATTGGAGAGGAAAAAGCCCGGAGAGCGTGGCGTGCGGCGATAACACTCCTGCTGTCCAAGCAGTTAATGGACAGAGCGGGAGTAGGGCTCGGCAAGCTTCTGCCTGCAGAATATGCTAGGCTGGAAAGCGTTGTCCCAGTTCTCAATGCACTGGTGAACGAGAAGACGAGGAAGAAAGGGGTGAGCGCTCCAACAGCTGTAAGAAACGTGCTGAAAAAGCTCAGTGACGAGCAGGTTGCCAGCTTAGCCCCAATCCTCTGGTGGACTAACTTGGTGATGGAGAGCGAGGTCTTTGAGGGCCTGCTAAAATTCCATTACATAGTGGCTAGCAGTCCTCACATAGCGGAGTTCGTAAAGAGTGCTGAGGACTGCTTGGCGCGAGTAGACGGGCACGTATCAGACCACAACTACATGGAGTATGAGGTGCTGAAGGGCCTGCTAAGCCGTTGCACGGAGCTGAGGGGGCAGTACATAAACAAGCTACAGAACGCTGTAATATTTGTGAAGCTGTGGAGAAACAGCGTGAAGAACCCGCAGGCATGGTCGTGGTTCTTAAAGAACGAGGTTCTCACATACACTCTATCAGTATATCTCACGGAGATACAGAGCCTTCTAGGCTTGGAAAAGCTGAGGCTGAATATCTCGGCTCTGCTTGCACCTAAAAGCGGTTTACATGGGGGACCTGCCTCGGCGCTGGCAACGCTGATTTTAATGTCACCCATATTTATGCAGTATGTTATTGAGGCGCGCAGGGAGGTGGCGGTTACTCCCGCAGACATAGTGACTGCTCTGCTGAGGATTGCTAGATCGCATGGGCCAGCAGAGGACTTCAGCGTAGAGATGCGTGAAGTTGCAGAGGAGATTGTAAAGTTCTGGGACGAAAAAGATATATCTCGACGGCTCAAGCTGTACGTGAAGGATGATATATCACCGGACTCCATATACAGTAAGGAGGCGCTTACCACGTCGCTTTCCCTACTCATTAATGCGGGTGTTAATGAAATCAGCATCATCACGAATAGAAAGCCGGAGCTGAGACTGCCACCTAGAATGCTTGGATTCGACTCGCTATATGTAAGGTCAGAGCAGTTCTTAACAGTTCTTAGATCTATATGGATATAGGGTGATGCGGAGTGAGCTCGTCCTGCACTGATGCATTCAGGAGATTCATTGAGGAGGCACTGGGCAGGCTGTCATTTGACGAAGTTGTGAGAAGATTCAGGGAAGGACTTGCTGAGAACCCCGTTTTCTCAGAGATCGAAAAAAGTGGTGCTCTGGGTAAGAACATAGTAATCATACTCGGCGGAAGAGGGTGCGGAAAGACCCTGCTGTTGAGGTATATCAAATACAAATTAGAGAGCGACGGCTGGGTATTCAAGTACATTAATGGCACAGAGTTCACCAAGCTTGTAAAACAGCAGGCTGAAAAAATACTCCAGAACATTATAGCCGAGGAAGAGTCCAAGTTATCAGGGGAGACTGCCACTAAATTGGCGGTTGCTATAGACGATGTTGCAGAGGCAGTCGAGATCGCCGCTGACTTCCTCAAGAAGCAGATAGAGCTTGCTAAGAAATACGAGGGGAGATTTAAGCTGATTTTAGCCACTCAAAGTGAGCGTGAAGGCACGCGGATCTTGCTGAGAAAGACACTGCCGGAAGCTTCATTTGCCGAGATGTTTTTCGGTGAGCGTCCAGAGGAAACAATAGTTGAAAGCTTTAAGACCAGCTATATTGATAGAAGAACCGTAACGCTGTTCAGAGGCGCGGCCCTGATAAACCTTGATGCCTATTGGTCAAGTATGCGAGATCTGGACAGAGTAGAAAACCTCGCTGAAGCCATCGTTAAAATAGCCGAGTTCTATGCCAGAAACGCGCCAATACAGTGCTCCGATGCATTGAAGCAGGTTTCGGAGGTTAAGCACGGGTTGGCCTTGATCGCTCTGTCTACTATGCCGAAAATCATAGATGATCAGGATGTAATAGCAATAATAGAATACAGGAGAGAAGAAGATGGAGCACTTAATGGTCTAGGTATTGCAGAGTTGCTGGCAAAATTATTCGTGGATCCAGATACAAGGGGGGTTGCACTTGAAGCCGAAAAAACCTACAGTGTATTAAAGAACGTTAAAACAGGCATAAGCACAGATGCGGTTGAGTATGCCTTGCTTAAAATAGCTTCTGAAACAAGCTATATGACAGCGCTCGAGAATATTTCAGTAAAAAGCATTGTGCCCATTCAGCTCCAGCCCGGCACTGCGACTACCAAGCCTGCACAACAAGCTGGAAAGCCCTCACGGAAGTACGGTCCTCGGGTAAATGCTGTCGAGGTCAAGCTGAAGAGATCGGGAAGAGAGATCACAAGATACATTATACTGGCAAGCCTCAAGACCGACAGAAGGGGCTACATCATGGCTAGCTCCATAGAGAAGATCAGAGAACTCGTTGAGTTAAAAGTACCCAGCAAGGCCGAGGAGAGATACCTAGTCGTGATTATTCCCACGTGGCAAAGCCTTACGGCAGTGTATAAAGCCCTAGGGCCTGAATACTTAAAGAGGAAGGGAGTAGATGTACTGCCCATTTTCACGGATGAACTGAGCGACTTGGAAAAAGTCTTTATACTGCAAACAATCAATGAAACGCTCCCCGCGAAATTCCAAAGCATCGCGCCAAAAATACTAGCAGGTACTCTGCTACTAAGTCTGCGAGACGAGCGAAGAATACCCCACTTAGCCTACCTCATGCTACCCTATGTTGCATAATTTATCATTTTTGCTCTGCTCAGCTAGGTTTTTCAACACCCCATCCCTAAATGCTTACATTACACTACCTCAGCACAAGAATTAAGCCGTAACACGATAAATAAAAGGAAGCACGTCATTAGCTCAAGCGTTAAGATAATTAATATTTTTAATTTTAAACAATAGGAATGAATCTTCCGGTGCGGTTAGCACCCGCTGGTGCAGTTTTCTACCGGGGGCGTTCTCATGAACTTCACCAAACTGCATCGTGGAGTTGTGCTAGCTACACAATTTGCCGGTGCAGTTACCATAGCAACTGCACCGGCACGTGGTTCCGAATCACCAGAGAGGGCGATAGAAGTGGTCGAGCTTGGATGGTGACTAGCACCGGCATATTCTTTAATATTAGTAGTTGTGACTAGGATTCCTGGCCTTCAGGGTGGGCTAGCCCACTCATACACACCCCTATCTTAGTAACTAATAAGCGGAAAAATCATGAGAATCGCAATGAGAATCCTCATGAGAAAGGTTATGAGAATCGTCATGAGAAAGCACATGAGAAAAGCAATGAAAAACATAATGAAACAACTTATGAGACACATCATGAGAAAACACATGAAACACGGAATGAAACAAGTCATGAGACAAGTCATGAAAAGCGGTAACGCAATCACCGCACACGCTTGATCAACACTGCGGGGAAGTGTCTCATGCTTTCTTCACACTTATATAATACATATTTAACACTTTCCCTTTCCACATTAAAACACTTGGAGACAAGCTGTCCACCATAGACCAGGCACTTACATGCATTACCAAGTTGCGTGATTTAACCACGCTTCACCCACTCCTCAGTTTTGATTAGTGTGGTTTTTCCATAGTGCACCAAATTCGGGGAAGCACAAGCCTAGGCAATGTAGCCACCGCAAACCCCTCCAAGTGAAAGTATAGAAGATTCGAGCAAGGGTAAATAGATATATTTTATTTACTTATTATAAAGTATTCTATTTAGGTAGATTAGGTAGAATGAGTAGAATAGGTAGAGCGGTAGAATGAGTAGAAAAAGAAAAACTTGACTAATTTTAAAAATTGGATAGTGTCTATAAGTATTCTACCATTCTACCTAGAATTGATCATGAGGGTTTCTGCGGAGGTAGAATACTGAAATTTGGAGGTAGAACATATAAAATGAGACAGAGTTATGTAAAAAATTACAGTTATAGAAAGTCTAAGAGGACTCTCCGCTTGGCTCCTCTATAGCACTCAGGAAGTTTATCAGGTCTCTTTTTCCAACAGACACTACAGATACCACGCTTTTCCCTAGCTTCTTCTTCGGGATATACTCCCAGCCTAAGAGCTCCGCTAGTGATTTTAGTCCTCCAATGTCTCCTATTACTTCCTCCAGCTCCTGCATTATCCCAGTGGTTATGAGTACATCATTGTCTTTTCTAAGTAGCCAGGGGATTAGCTGCTTGTCTAGGGCTATTTCTATCCTTGTCTTTAAATCAGCTTCTTGCCTACTGATTATGTCTACTCCCTCCTCGGGTTTTTCAACGGTTATGCGTCCTACAAATCTATTGTATTCCTCGTTTATCCGCTTAACCAGGAAAACCCTCACTCGCTCCCGCAGGTCTTCATATAGGTCTTCATATATCTCGGTCTCCGAGCTTGCTTCAGCCCCTAGCTCAGCCCCTAGCTTTAGCCAATCCGGTGGCTCTAATCCCACGCTCTTATAGGCAACTTCTAATGCCTCTACTCCTTGCTTTTCAAGGTCTTCTCCGAGGCCGCTTTCGAGGAAATAGCTAGCTATAAAGCCTCCTATCGCCTTAAGCTTCTTTAACTCGGGCTTTACCTTGCTCTCGAACTCCCTGGCTCGATCCTCGGGTATCCTCTCCCCATAGGTGAAGTGCAGTACTTTAAATCTACGGAGTAGAGCATCGTCTCTTGGAATGTACTTATTGCTGGTGAATACTAGGGGGGCTAGAGCGGGTATATCAATATATATACCTCTATGGTATTTTCCCCTGGTCGTTAACTTCTCCGCCGCGATTTTAATAATCTCAACTATCTCGTTTTTGTCTAGAGCTCCCGCGGGCTCATTTATTGCAACTGGGAATGTGGATTGGCTTAGGACATGTCCCAGCCTGGCCGGAGTGTCTATGCTGGCTCCTGGTTTGCTGTGTTTAACGGGGTTTAGTCCCCATAGATATATGGTGGCTATTTCGGCAAGCGTGGTTTTTCCTGTTTTACTGGAGCCGTAGAGGTAGAGCCATTTAATCCATTTTTCTTTCTGCTTGTAGGCGTAGAGGAATGGAGCTATTGTCCCCCACTTGATCACCGTGGCGAATTTATCCAGCATGTGGTTGAACCATTTACTAGCCAGCTCGTTGAGTAGTAGTAGAGCCTCTTTCAGCTCCTCGGGGCTCGGCTCCTTTAACTCAACGCTAACCGCTTGGAGTTTTCCGTCTACTATGTAGAATCCTGGGCTCTCTATCTCGGTCTTTACTTCTGCTCTCCCCCTCACCTGGTAGGCGTGGATTATTGCAGCTAATACATCCCGTGCAAGCCTCGACGCCACCACTAGCCCCTCGGCTTCGAGTCTATCTAGTATCTCGGGTTGTAGAGCCGGTCCAATTACCAGGGGCTTAGGTCGGACGCTGACCTCCCAGGTTATCTGGTACTTTGTTATTTCTCCCACGGGGTTGTAGTAAACGATCACTTTTGTTGGAGCCCCTATGAATACTTTTTCCCTGTAGATTAACCTACCATCGTCTCTCCTAGCTCTAACTACTAGGAGTTTACGTAGATTGGCTACTGCGTATATTTGTCTCTCATAGTCTAGTATTTCAACTACTGAGTCCTTGAAGGGGCTACTTACCCTAAACTTCTCCTCTATTTCCTTGATTATTTCTAGGGCTCTCTCTTCTCCAAGGGACTCCTCTAGTATTTCCTGGAGGCCGGTTTTGCCCTTAATCTCGTCTTCATTAATCTCCCTCTCCAAGCCGTAGGGCTTTACTCCAAATATTTCTTCGAATTGACTAGCATATAGTGATAAATCGAGCCCGGCCTTCTTGTAGCTGTATACTATGCTACTAGCCCTCGTCTTAATTGGGTCTTCGTCCCCGGTCTCTTCATACAGCATTTTCAATGTCTTGGCTATGGATATAGGGGATAT
>JAJHRM010000081.1 GCA_020832965.1 Thermofilum sp.
ACGGAGAGGAGGGCCCGGGAGGAGGGCTTCAACCCCGTGTCAGTGGTCGTGGAGGGCAGGAGCAGGGCTGGCTACTACCCCGGCTCAGCCAGCATGACGGTCAAGCTGATAGCGGACGCCGAGACAGCCAGGCTCCTTGGGGCGCAGATCGTGGGAGGCGAGGGCGTGCTCGCCAGGATCAACGCGGCAGCAATACTCATCTCCAAGGGAGCCACCGCCCGGGAAGCCTTCTTCAGCGACCTCGGCTACGCTCCCCCCTTCGCCCCTGTATGGGATCCACTAATCACAGCTGCTAGAGTTCTACTGGGGAAACTCCGTAGCTAATACGGAAAGGGTTGAAACATTTTGGAAAAATGGGAAAAGATGCCCTACACCACACTAAGTTTTCGCGTAAAGCCAGCATGCAACGTAGTGGCCCCTGGACACTTCGAAGAGCCTGGGCTCCTGCTTTCTGCATAGCTCGGCTAGCTGCGGGTTCATATCCAGAGCTACGCACCTTGGATGGAATCTGCAGCCACTCGGGATGTGCACTGGAGTGGGAACTTCTCCCTTGATAGGTGGTTCGCGCAGCGTGAACCTTCTCCTGGGATCAGGCTGCGGTATAGACTCTATCAGCGCCTTGGTGTAGGGGTGTAAGGGTTCCCTGAGCACGTCCTCCGTATTTCCGAGCTCCACTATGCGCCCTAAGTACATGATGGCGATGCGGTTTGACACATAGCGTGCCAGTGCTAAGTCATGCGTGATGAAGAGGTACGTGAGGTTAAACTTCTCCTTGAGGTTGAGCAACAGCTGTAGGATTTCAGCGCGGATCGAGACGTCGAGCATAGAGACAGGCTCATCCGCCACAACAAGCCTGGGTCTGAGAAGCATAGTCCTGGCTATGACCACTCTCTGCCGCTGGCCTCCAGAGAGCATGTGCGGATACCTGTAGACAAATTCCTCTGGAGGCGTTAGTTTCACGTCTTCGAGCGCGCGAAGAACCATCTCGAACCTCTCTTCTTTGCTCTCCCCTATGCCGTGAATCTCTAGAGGCTCCGTTAAGGACTCCAGGACGGTCTTCCTCGGATCCAGGCTTCCAAAGGGGTCCTGCCAGATCATCTGAATTTCCCTGCGAAGCAGCCTGTAAGCAGTCTCTGGGAGCTTGAAGATATCTACGTAGTTGCCGTCCAGTAGGTACGCGGGAAGACCTGCTGAGCCGATAAGGCTCCTCAGCCTCTCCAAGGTTTCCGGGGACGGCCTGTAGTAAATGGTTCCCTCAGTTGGTGTGTACAGCTGGAGGAATGTTTTACCCAGGGTGGTTTTACCGCAGCCGCTCTCACCTGCGAGAGCCAGCACCTCGCCCTGCCTGATATCGAGAGAGACGCCGTCCACTGCTCTCACGTATAGGGGGGGCCTCCCCCTAATCGCGTCCAGGAGGGATCTCCTAAGAGGGAACCAGACCCTTAGGTCCTTTACCACCGCCAGAGTCTCTGCCTCCATCCTCGGCTGGTACACGCGCTCGTCACTCATACCCCGTCACCTCTTCAGGTACAACCAGCATGAAACCTGGTGTCCCTCTTCCACTTCAACAGTGGGTGGATCTTCCCTGCACCGGCTGTGAGCATAGGGGCATCGCGGGGCAAACCTGCACCCCGGCGGAGGAGACAGCAAGTCCGGCGGCACACCGGGTATCCACGTCAGCTCCTTGAGCTCACCATGAAGCCTAGGCACGCTGCCTAGTAGCGCCTGTGTATAGGGATGCAGGGGGTTCTCGTATACCTGCTCACTCGTACCTTGCTCGACTATCTTGCCCGCATACATTATCGCCACTTTATCAGCTATCTCCGCTATCAGGCTTAAATCATGCGTGATAAGTATGATAGAGGTCTTCTGCTCCATCTTTATACGCTTTAGCAAATTCATGATCTGTGCCTGGACAACTACGTCAAGCGCCGTAGTGGGCTCATCCGCTATAACGAGCTTAGGTCTCAGCGCTATAGCCATGGCTATGAGGACGCGCTGCTTCATACCCCCGCTCAGCTCGTGAGGATAGCTTTTCACCCGCGATGGGTCTATTCCCACAAGGCTTAGGAGCTTCTTTGACTCCTCCAGAGCCTCCTCCTTGGTGTACCCCTTATGCAGCATAAAAACCTCCGCTAGCTGGTCTCCAACGGTGTATACAGGGTTCAGCGAGTTCATGGCGCCTTGGAAGATCATCGAAATTCCCTTCCACCTGATCTCTCTCCTGAACTCCTCTTCGTCCATAGCCAGGATGTTTTTACCCTCGAAAAGTATCTCTCCAGACACGATCTCCCCTGGTGGGGGCACCAGCCGGATCAGGGAAAGGCCTAGCGTGCTCTTTCCACACCCAGACTCGCCAGCTATCCCCAGGGCCTCCCCTTTATTCAGCGTGAAGCTGACGCCGTCCACGGCCTTCACTGCTCCTCGCTTCGTGAAGAAGTAGGTCTTCAGGTCCCTCACTTGGAGTAGTTGCTCACTCATCGCACCCACCTCAATTTCTGGTTAAAATACATGAGCATAGCGGGTCGCCTACAGGGTTCTCAACCTGGGCTCAACTATCTTCTCGATGGCCAAGCCTAGCGCGATGAACGTGAGCGAGGTTATAGACAGCAGTATACCAGGTGGCAGGATCCACCACCATACGTCATACCTACCGAGGTCCCGGGCTCTGCTTAGCACAGCACCCCACGTGGGCCAGCCGTGCCTTATTCCAAGGACACTCAACCCCGCCTCTGTCAGGATGGCTCCAGGCACGCCGGAAACCAAGGAGGCTACAGCGTATATGCCAACCTGCGGGAGGATGTGCTTCACGATGATTCTCCACTTTGACGCCCCCAAGGCCAGAGCCGCCTCGACGTAGGGCTCCTCCTTTATCGACAGCGTCATCGCTCTAACAGTTATCGCAAGCCCTCCCCAGCCCGTCAAAATTAGCACACCCATTATCGTCATAAGTATCGCTGTAGCCTTCACAGCCGGCGGGTAGCCCGCGAAGAGCTGCTGCGCGATATAAGCCATCATTATCAGCACGGGGAGCCATGGGATATTGCCTATGATGTCCGCCGTCCTCTGAATGACCTCGTCTACAACGCCTCCGTAGTACCCGCTGATTACACCGAGCAACAGCCCAATAATTGTTGTCACGAATGCCGAGAACGCGCCAATGCCCAGAGCTATTGGGAAGCCATAGAGGAGGAGCTGTGCCAGGTCTCGCCCGAGGTCATCAGTACCGACAAGCCCGTATGCAGTACCCTTAATGACCACTCTCACCTGGTCGATAGGCGGCGAAGTCAACCCGCTAATGTCGACACCCACCTCCCTTGCATCGTATACCGCGGAAACCGTGATTAAGTACCTGCCGGGCAGGGGTTGCATGTCAAGAGACACTGCAAAGTACTCGCCTGTTGTGGATAACCTCGTTACGTACTTGTCAACAAACTGTGCAAGATCACTCAGCTTAGAGAGCTGCTCGCTCGGTAAGAGAAGCTCTACGAAAGCCTCTTTCCAAGCATTCTCCAGCTCTGTTTTAACCGTTTTTAATTTTGCAACGAACTCTGCAAGTGAAGTTTTTGAATTGTTTAACTCCATTAATATGTTTATTACATTGGTTAACCTCGATTTAAGAGCAATTTGCTTAGGATCTGTTGATTTACCGAGGGATCTTAGTATTGCATCAAGCTCCGAAATTATCTTACTCAGGTACACACTTTGATCCCTCACTTTAACAGAGAACCTCGGCTTGCCGAAAATCACGTCTTGGCTGTGCCTACGGGTGATATCCTCGATATTCCCCAGGGCAACGGCCTCCGCTAGACCTTGTAGAGCTGGGTCAGCACCCACGATCTCTGCTGGTATCCTCAAATTGTAGTAATCCGCAATGGATAGCGTTAGGGATCTTACATCAATATCTACTTTGAGAGGAGAGTCTTTAGTGCCGACTTTGACCAGATCCTGTCCTCCGGTAGCATTTGCGCTAACAACAATACTCCCAAGTTTAATCGCCAGACCGTCCGGCCTTTGAATAGTAACTGTTATTGTTGGCTGAACAGGCTTGTTACCTACTATTGGAACTTTAATCCCCACAAGCTTTACCAGTAGGTCCTGGGGGAAGACCTCCGCACCGAGATCGTAAGTAAACGTGTAGTTGTAGTAGTACTTACCCATAACCTCGTAAGCCACATCAGGCTGCGTCTTAGTTCCAGCAAAGTGCGGGGCACAGGGTACACCAAGGCTGCACACCCAGGCAGGTGGTACTAGCTGTGGGTTTTCCTCCCAGTAGGGTGCTGCCTCCCATAGTGATACAAACCCCGGTGGGATTACTAGTAGTGCGTAGATCGAGGTTACTATCAGTACGCAGAGCATGATCACACCAAACTTGCCGGCTGTGTAGCTCCAGACCTCTTTGAAAAACTCCCTAGCAGATTCCAGGGCTCTCACAGGTCTCTTCAAACCCGCCCTCGCAGTCCTCCCCGAGGCTTTAACCTCCGTGGTTCCCGCAGGCTTCATAAGCTATCACCTCACCCGCACTCTGGGGTCTAGAGCGACATAGATTATTTCGAGAAGGAACCTAGCGATTATATACACACCTACCGTTAAGACGAATAAACCCATGATGGTGTTAGAGTCACCAGTGGTTATCGCAACATAGTAGAGAGTGCCCATACCCGGCCAGTCGAACACGGACTCTGTTATTATGAAGCCTCCCAGCGATGCTGCTAGTGCTAGGATGACAGAGGTTATGACCGGGGGGAGCGATACTCGGAGGACATACCTTCTCAGTACGTAGTCTTCCGGGAGGCCTTTCGCCTTGGCGACGAAGACGAAATCCTCCCTCACCACGCGCAGCGTCATGGCTCTGAAGGAGTACAGCCAGCCTCCTAGACCCGCGATCACGATCGTCGCTATAGGCAGTGAGGCCAGGTACGCTATGTTAATGAAGTTGCCGAGGGGATCTTGCCAAAAGTTATTGATATACGTCATCACCACCCTTAAGCTGGGAGGATAGAGCCCGAGCCGGAAGGAGAAAAGCAGGATGAAGAGCATTCCTAACCACCAGTAGGGTACGGCATTAAACACGGCGAAATAGGATATCAGCAGCTTGTCCAAGAGCGAGCCGTGTCGATACGCCATCTTTGGTGCAACCAGCAAAGCTGCAGCCGCCATAATGGCCTCCGCCACTGTAACCATGATGATGGTTCTGGGCAAGACCACAGCTATCACATCAATAACGGGTATCGGGGGGAGCCTGTTTGCTAGCTGAGCGACACTATCCTTCGTGGATGTGCCAAAATTGAGAATTAGAGAGTTCAGCACGAGCTTCCACATACGTACGTAAGGCGGTATCGGGTTACCTTTCTCGTCCACCAGCCCGTACATCTGCTGGTAGTATAGTGTCAGATTCTTCCTTATGACTTCCAGCTCCGTTGGGGATAGCGTTCGCCCGCCACGGAGAAGAGCTTGAATGTCGCCCTGCACAGACTCTCGTACTATAGCCTCATAAATTCTCTGCGAGTAACCACTTCCCTCCATGACCGCTGCGACCAGGATTAGAATGGCTATATACGACAGCAGTAGCAGTAAGCCCCTTCGCGCGATTACCCGCCCCAGCCCGGACATCGTAAACCCCGACTACCGGGGCAGAGCACCCAACACTAAAGATAAATCCTTTTCTTCGTGTATAAGGAGGAATTTACAAGAAGACTGGTAAAAAAAGTTAATTATTTCTCTTCTCTGGTATCTACGCAGGCTTAGGCTTGCGCAGTAGCAGCAGTACAGCAAGCAGCAGTGCGATTATCGAGAGCGCTAGCGCTACGTAGAGCATTGTCTGCAGCGAGGACAGCTGCGCCTCGACACTAGTCAGCCTCTCAGTCTGCTGCGTTACCTTTGACTCGATAGTACCGATTCTGGCAGAGGCGCTCTGCACTGCCTGCTCGAGGGAGCTGACCCTGGTGGTGACTCCCTCGAGCGCCTTCTCGAACGCTGCTCTCTGCAGGCTCACTATCTCAGCAGTGGTAGCAGTCTCGAAGACCTCCTTCCTGATATCGGGCACTGCCACCACGTCAGAGTACGCGATCAGCTGTACCGCGTACTTAGCTCCGGGCGTGAGACTGGCTGTGAAGGATGATGGGAGCTTAATGGAGAAGCTATAGTCGCTGACTTTCTGCGCTTCGGCAAACGTGAGGATGTTGCCAGCTGGGTCACGCAGTATGTACTTCACGTGAAGCGGCGGCAGCCCTGCAATGTCAACCGTTATGCTCGCATCACTGCCTGGCACCACCTTGCCGGCAAGCGGTGATTCTATCTTCACGCTCTTGATGGTAGCTGGAGCAGGTACTCCGAAGTACCAGTCACCAGGCTTGAACGGGTAGGTTGGGTCGCGGAAGGCTGTGAGCTCCAGTACCTGAGCATCCTTGTCGAGCTTTGTGAGCATGAATGGACCAGTGCTTATCCACGCATTGCCGTACTTGTTTATCCAATCTATGTCCGCCTTAATCCTATTGTTCCATTCATCAAGCGTTAAAAGCCCATTGCAGTACCTGTTCACTATGTTAAACACCTTTTCGTTGTTCAAGTACGACTGCAGCGTCTCTTTGACCTTAGCGACGTGCGATGGGTACACTAGGCTGAACCACTCGTACCCTGCTCGCTGGTAGAGCACGTACTTTGTCTCATCCCTCCTGTCAAGCGCCAGCTCGAAGGTCGCCTGGTGGATCTCAACAGGGTTGCTAACACCGACTGCCGCCATATCTGCAATGTAGTTCTCGTCGAAGTGCCAGTAGTCTATGTATACCGTTACCCGCTTATTCTGCACGTCAAACTCGAAGCCCTTTATCATGTCCAACGTCTGCCTAAGGCTGGAGACTACTCTGGGCTCAAGCTTGCTTCTAACGGGGTCGTAGGCTAGGTCGAAGGTGTAGGCCAAAGCCCCCACAACATCGGCCATTGTTATCGTTATCCCGTTGTGGAACTTTGCTCCAACAAGCTTGCTGAGGTCGAAGACCACCTTGCTCGTAGCCTTCGTGCCTGCTGGGACGTTAACCCACCTATCGTTCACGGCATCCCAGATGACTGCTGTGGTCGGCACGTCAAGCTTCCCGTCCGGTCCCGCGGTGGTGACCACATAGCGGGTCCTGAAGGGTATCGGGAGCCCGCTGAACGGGTGCCGCCATATAGAGGGGTCGGTGGTCGCCCTCATGAAGTCCACGCTGTAGACATCCGTGAGGCCTCCCCAGACGTTCCAGGCGCTCGTGGCGGTCCATACCCACAGGTGGCCCACCTTCAGCTCCTTCCTGCCCTCAACATAGGCTTCGCGCAGGTTCCATATGCCTCGCAGCCCAGCTCCAAGGTCTACGGTGATCCCCTTCACATAGTCGCGGACGGGCCATGTGTCCAGCCTCGTGGCGATCCAGACCCTTATGCCCTCCTGTATGATCATCTCCGTGGCCTTCCTATAGAGCTCGTCCCTCTCCGCCTTGCTCTTGTACTGGGACTGGTATATGCGGAGGGTCAAGTCATCGATGGTATCGTTCCTGTAGTTCCAATAGCCAGTCTCGGCCCAGCCGGGCATGTAGCCAAGCCATGGGGCGCCAAACTGCGCGATAGTGCCGGAGTCGTACTTGTCCAGCGCGCCCTTACCCCACCCCTCGGTGTAGATGTGCCACCTGAACTCGGCTGGGTCTGAGCCGTAGACTGCGTTTATTGCGTCGGCAAAAGTCATGAGAAGCTCTTCGACATCGAAGCCCAGCCTCTTCAGCTCGGCTGAGACTGTGAGCCCTATGTCCTTCCTCTCGTCCTCCACCCTGATGATGAACTTCACTCTCACGGGCTTGCCGTCGTAGAGCCACTTACCGCCACTCTTCACAGCACCTATACTAGTCATAACGCTAGTTATCATCTGGTCGGCGCGGGCAGGGTCATACCCGAACTCATACTTCGCGATGATATCGGCTATCACGGCGTAGTCGGGGTCGTACTGGCTGAGGAAGGTGTACATCGGGACCGCAAAACCCTTCAGTATCGTCCCGGTGATTGTGGCCCTGTCTACAATGTAGTTCATTGCGAGCCGTATATCCTTGAACGCAAACGGGTTCACTCCTACACCGGGCTTGGCTCCTAGCTCTACTACTGTGTAGACCTTCCCCGTAGCCTCATCCTTCTCGACGCGAATTCCTGTGATTGCGCTGGCCGGCACACCCAGCCTAGTCGCTGCCTCCCTAGCTGAGAGATTACCCTCAAGCCTTTCTACAGCAACTGGCGCGGGGTTGAGAATTAAGTCAATCAGACCAGCGGGCGCCTGAACTAGTACTACTCCGGGAACACCCTTCAGCTGTGCAGCCTGAGCAGGTCTCAGGCTGAAGAGGTACATATCGATAGTACCAGCCTTAATCGCATCTGGTACCTGGTCGATAGTGAGTCTTATCGCCGTAACCTTGTCGCTCGCAGGACCCACCGCAGCAGGCTGTGATGCTGCTAATGGCAGGGAGAAGGTTGCGAGGGCTACGATGAGGCATGCGAGGATTGCTATAACTCTAGCCTTATTCATGCTTCCACCTTGTTCGGCCCTTTACTTTGAGCTGAACAATAAATACTTTTCGTATAGCACTAGGCGTACTCCGGGTAACCTGACTTGCTATCCCTTGAGGAAGCCGCGCCGCCTTCGAGGTAGACAGTAAAGAGAAGCGAAGATAAGTGCAAATGCGGCGAATACCAATATGTTGTCTCTTAAGGCAAAAACACTGTTACCATCCAAGTTCCTAATGGTAAAAACGTAAAGGTAATTGATATGATCTATTACTATATCATTAATATCTCCGAAAAGCATTACCTCCTCAGTACCCTTTGAGAAGAAGTAAGCATTCATGCTCGTCTGAGAAGCATTGGCAAAGTACACTACAATATTTACACTCACAGGTGCAGAGAAATTACTTGCAATCTTCACTCTGATATTATTATAAGTAAACGCTACAGTGATGTTTGAGAAAAGATAGCCAGGAGCATAGTAAACCACATTATAGTAGTTTTGCCGTATACAATGGACTATGTAGGGCTTAGCCGGCGTGTAGCCCGGGTACTCGGCATAAAGCATCATATCTCTGTTAACGAATATCTCGCTGGTGTTTAAATCTCTAGGTAGATTTATCTTAGTAGTATTTTTCACTAGAATAGTTCCATTTGGATTGCTGTAACCTATTACTTCTTCAATAGTTTTATCCATTATTTGTATTATTAGTTTTATCGGTACTGTTCTGTTACTATAGTTTCTTGTGTATAGTTTCATATCATGCACTATCACGTAGAGGTACTGCTCTCCAGGCGTTATTCTTGCGGAGACCTTGGAAGTACCTAGGGATATTTTAATGTCCGCTGCTGCAAGAATGTATATTATCAGCAAGAAGATTGCAAAAATTGTTAAAAAGCATTTAACCCTACTTCTAAGGAGTCTCCAAGCGTTCCTAGTCTTGCTTTTGCGCTTGGTGGAGAGCATTCGTGGAAAGCCTAGGGGAGAGGGTTTAAAAAGTGTTATGACCTGTTTTCAGGCCGGAGGAGAGGTGCATAGCAAGGTACAGCGGATGGTAACTATAGCTTTGAGCTTCCTAGCTATGTCCGTGGTGTTCTCGCTTTTAGGCTCCGTAAGCTCTGAGGAGCACCTTCAGTTCTTCAACGAGGTACATGTGAGCGAAGGTACCAGGATTTTAAAGGTTAGCCAGCTAATAAACGATACCAAATTTACATCTATAAACTGTTTAAATATAAATTTAACATTAAATAATTTAAAAAATAATACAGAGATATTGTTAGATGTTTACGAGAAAGACTTGCTCAGGTCCTTGAGAATCAGCCCTGGAGGGAAGGCTGTGATTAGCTTAAAGCCTCCTTACAACGCCTACACCTTTGTCCTGGAAGGAGAGAGGTGCCCCGGCCTATATGTGGAAGCAGACTGCTTGAGAATAACGTACCCCTACAGGTATCTCAGCGTGGTTTCTCTGATCTTCTTCTTCATGGGCACGATCTTGCTTGTGAACAGTCTGTTCCGGGAGCTCCCGAACTCTCTGCGAGAAAGCGATGAAAGTAAACGGGAGATCTTGTAGTACATGTTTATAAAGCCGGGGTGGGTGCTACCGCTGGGATGGTGGACGAGAAGGATCTCGAGATAGTGAGGCTGCTGTCGGAGAACGCGAGGAGGACTCTGACCGAGATAGCGGAGAGGCTGGGCATCAGCGACGTCGCCGTGAAGAAGA
>JAJHRM010000082.1 GCA_020832965.1 Thermofilum sp.
CCTAACGAATTACTCAAGAAAAGTGTGCCTAGAGTAGTCTTTTCCAGGAGCCCCATTCTTTTCTAGCGATTGGTGGAGGTTCTCGATTCTTCTCTAGCCATTCTATAGCGAACTTTTTCGTTTTGGGATCGCTGGGATACCCCGAACCGAAGTCTCCATATATCTTCTTTAGTTCATCTATTATGCTGTCTCTCTCGACTTTTGCTATGATAGATGCGGCGCCAACGATGACGTACTTCTCATCCGCCTTGTTTTCTACCACCAGGTCGACAGGCGTCTTCAGGAGGGACTTTATAGCCTCGGCGAACCTTTCTGGAGCAGGGTCTGGGCTATCTATATAGACAGCCTTAAGGGGGGTCTTAGATGCTGCACGATTTATGAGCTCGGCGGCCATTGCAGCCTCTAAGTGGTTTAGGTTCTTGTAGCATTCTCCCCTTACTGCGCAATCTATGAGTTGAGGCTCTGCAACTGCCTTCTCAACTATGCAATTCATCCTGGTGATTAGGCTAGCTAGGCGTTTTCTCGCAGGAGGCATGAGCCTCTTAGAGTCCCTCACCTTAAGGTTTCTCAAAATTCCTAGTTTCTCCTCTGGGCATGCGACTATAGCTACAACCATTGGACCAATCATTGGGCCACGACCGGCTTCATCTATTCCAGCAATGAAACTCATAGTTTCTCCAATATCAGCGCACGCACGCGCCATCCATTACTCCGCCTTATCGCGGGGTTATGGGTTTTTATGGGTATTGTTTTTGAGCGCGCTAGCGCGCTAACTGGAGGAAGTGGACGGGAGCGTGTTGAGGGAAGAAAGAAGGAGGCGCTTCGACAAGCGAAGGCGCCGCAGGGACCAAACATTCGACAACGTCGCCTCACACGTGAGGGGCGAGGCGGTCAAGAGGAACATCGGTATAGTCTTCATAGGGTACCCATGGTACATATCGCAGGAGAAGCCTGGGAAGGGCAACGTGAACATGTGGGGTCAGCGCAAGCTAATGCTGAGGCTTGCTACTACCTTTGAGAACGCAGGCATACCTGCGTTCGCAGTAAGCGAGGACGGGACATCGAGGAAGTGCGCGTACCACGGGTGCGAGGTCTTGAGGAAGCCCAGAGGGCTGGTCACATGCCCGCATGGGCACACATTGCACAGCGACGTGAACGCTGCCCTGAACATCATGCTACGCGGGCTAGCGGCGCTTGGCATAAAAGTGCAGCTGCCAAAGCGCATAAGGGTACTCAGCTTCCTAGCGACACCCTCGAAAACGATGCCCATAAATAGCCCCATAACCCTGCGATAAGGCGGGGTAACAGATGGCGCGCGCTAAGGAGTTCTGCACTAGCTTGAGATTATGACTTTGATTGTGAGGAGCCCTCTGCTGGAGAGCTGGTAAATTGTCTTCAGCACTTCTATGGCTGGGGTGGAAGTCTTCCTGGAAACATAGTCCACCAGCTCAGTGAGCGGGGCTGGTCTCCTGCCAAGTATGTTTGAGAATCTGAGCGTTTCCTCGTAGACTTTTACCTCCAGCTCGGACAGGGCTGTGTTTAGGAGAGCTTGTGCGCTACTCCTCATCTTTGATAACTCCTTGTAAATCGTGTTTGAGTCCACAGGCTGTGGGTCAAGCTTCGCCCTCAAGAGATACTCCTCTATCTGTTTAAGCCTGGACTTGGCGAGCTCCAGCTCTGCTTTGTCCTGCAAGGAGGCTACTGCATCCGCTCTCAGCAGGACTTCCCACGTAGTTGAAACCTCCCCGAGCAGGATCGACACTGCCTTGTTGTACTCTGTGCGGGCCTTGACTGTTAAGTGGTAGAGCTGCTCGTTTAATCCCTCTATCTTTTCGCAAAGCCCGCTGATGTCGGAGTAGTCCTCTTGGAGTATCTTATCGGCTCTGTGCACAGCTCTCACGATGTCCGAGTAAAGCGATGTATTCACGGTTCTGAATACTTCTGCCCACTTCTCGAGGGTCTGCTTGCTCTTCTCGACCTCACCCAGCAGTTTCTCCACTTGATCGATTTTTCTTAGGGCCTCTTCGATCGTTGAAATAATTCCTTGAATCCTCGAAGAGTACTCTTCCAGGCTTTGAGCCGTTCTCTCAGCTTCCAGCAAGAAGGGTGGCTCGGGTATGCTTATCAGTGAGACTGCCTTGCCGAGTATTTTCTCGAGCAAGGGGTTGCGCGAGATTCTCTCCCTGAGGGACTTGTAGAGAGCCTCTAGGCGCTCAAGCCTCTCAGCGGCTGATGAGGATGTTTTTGACAAGTAGTAGAGTATGTCGTTTCTTCTCTTGGGGGTCACTGATATGGCTTCAAGGCTCATAGTTAAGTAAGGTGTGCCAATCCGAGAAAAGGGTATCTTTGAAAATAAGTTAAAGTTTAGCGCGCGCTATGTCAGGCAACGCGCGCCACCGTGTTACCCCGCCTCCTCTCGGGGTTATGGTTATCACTTTGAGGGGTGTTGGTAAAAGCTTTTCGTTGCGATGCGCTCCAGTAGCCTTGCCTCTAAACCCTAAGACGTGCTGTTTTCAACTTGCAGAAAGAAATTTTTAGCTCTCTACTTTCTAAGTGGTGTGAAGCCTAAGCCTATCATAGCTGTTCATGGTGGTGCCGGGAGAGCGAGGAGGATGAGCGAGGAGGAAAGACGGGAAGTTGAGAACGCGCTGATCGGCTCCCTTAAGGCTGGACTTGAGGTCCTCCGCGGTGGAAACGCCTTGGACGCTGTAGAAGAGGCTGTAAAGAGCTTGGAGGCTACTGGACTTTTTAACGCTGGCAAGGGAGCTGTGCTCAACTTGAGAGGGGAGGTCGAGCTTGACGCGGGGATAATGTGGGGGAAAACTTTGTCCGCAGGTGCCGTTGCATCGCTGAAGCGCACTTGGAACGCAATCTCCCTAGCTAGAGTCGTTATGGAGAAGACCGACCACGTGCTAATTGTTGGGGAGGGGGCAGATCTCCTCGCCGAGAAATTTGGCTTTGAGCGCCACCCCGGTCCCACCAGGAGGGTTTTGGAGAGATACAGTGAATGCAGGAAATTAGTGGGTGAAACTAGGTATGAGCTTTGGAGGAGGAACTACGAAGTTAGCAACTTATTTGTAAATGACACCGTGGGCGCAGTCGCACTTGATCAAGAAGGCAACCTAGCTGCGGCGGCAAGCACGGGCGGGCTCTTTCTCAAGCTTCCAGGCAGGGTTGGCGACTCGCCTATTCCGGGAGCAGGCTTCTACGCCGAGAATGGGGTCGCAGCAGTATCTGCCACTGGCGTAGGGGAAGTCATGCTTAAGCTGTCGTTAGCGAGCAGGGTTGCGTTGCTCATACGGGGCGGGTACTCGCTTGAAAGGGCATTGAGCGAAGCGGTTTCCCTAGCGACAAACCTCTTTGGAGCGAACACGGTCGGAGTCATCGCCGTCGACGCCCAGGGAAACTATGCTGAAAAAATCAACGCAGAAGTGTTTTACCGCGGCTGGGCCTCGCCTTCGGGTAGTGTACTAAGACCAACTTCCAGGTAGCTGTTTCCCATTATTGGATAAAAAGCAGGGCTATTGGTAGAAACACGAATGTTGAGATGAATGTCGATGCGAATACAATGCCTGCTATCATCTTTGAATCAAGCCCTAGTTCACGTGAAACTACGACGCACGAAACAGCACTGGGCATGACCGACTCTATTAAGGCTACCTTAGCATCTACGCCCTTAATCACCCCGCTGGATACAAAAGCCCAAGTCACAGTTGCGGCTATTAGAAGCCTTAAAAGATACGTTTTGAGACCATTTAGGAGTGAAAAGTCTAGATGAGAGCCTACCTCCACACCTAACTGAACCAGGGCAACAGTTGATGCAACATTCCCAAGGGTTGAAATTGTTTCCATAAATACTTTGGGCAGTTGGATCTTGAAGGATGCGAGTAAGATAGCTAACAGGATTGCGTGGAACGGAGGGAATTCAAGTAGCCTTCTGACCGGTCTCTCCTTCCTATTATTTGCCAAGAAGATTGGTGAAAGAACATTGGAGGCAACGCTGTTCCCGAGGATGTAAAAACCCACGCTTGCAACGCCAATGCTTCCCCACATTCCCTGTGCGATGCCCAGAGGGATGTATCCAGCGTTAGCATACATTGACGCTAGTACCAGCTCATTTCTCTTGAAGAGCTTCCTTGCGGTGGCGAACGTGATGACTACTAGTATCGAGCTTAATAGAGTGAGGCTTAGAAAAGAGAAGTCGCGGGTTTCAGTCAGCCGCGTGTAAGTAGATGTGAACAGTAAGGGCGTCAGGAAAACGTAGAGCACCACTTTTGCGAAGAGGCTAGTTTCCTCCTCTCTTGGTCTATAGAAGTAGCTAAACAGCAAGCCGGAGAGCAAAGGGATGTAAATATTCAGTAGTTCTTGAAGCATTTCATGTTAATAAGTAACCTTTTAATTTAAGCAATGCTAGTTAAGGATTGATAGCAACATGTTTGCTGTTTACTTTTTAAAGGGGAGGACCGCTTTTACTGCTCTCTTTCCATGGAGGGTAAGTATAGTTGCTTTCATGGCTAACCCGCTTGTCCTTAAGGAGGATGTTTCAGCACTCAGGGAGACTTTCTTCACTCTAACCAATGATGGTTTCTTTGACGTGATTGAGGTTCAGCATTTAAGCCCAGAGGCTTGGCAGGCTATCAGCCCAATAGTGTCCTCTAGGGGTATTGAGGTTGCGCTCGGTGTACAGCCACTCGTGCTAATGCAGGGCTATAATCCCTCCTCGCTTAAGAGGGAAGAGAGGGAAAGAGCTGTAGCAAAACTAATTGAAGTAGTAAGGGCGGCGGCGAGTAGAGGTGTTACTAAGGTTGCTTTTTGCAGTGGCCCGGATCCTGGCCCAGAGAACCGTGAAGCTGCTAAAGATTCTCTGGTCGGGAGCTTGAAGGAGGTCGCTGCTGAGGCGAAAAAGCACGGTGTCACGATTATTCTTGAGACGTTTGATAGGGAATGGGACAAAAAACAGCTAATTGGACCCATCCGTGAAGCGGTTCAGGTGGCGAAAGAGGTTAGGGCAGAGTTCGACAATTTTGGCTTGCTGTGGGACCTGAGCCACGGACCCATGCTGAACGAGAAACCGGCAGACATCAGGGTTGCGAAGGACTACCTTGCACACATCCATATAGGTTGCACAAAGAAGTTGCCCGACAACAGGCTCGTGGACTGGCATCCAGGCTTCTACAGGCCTGGAGCAATAAACGGGGTAGACGAGGTTGCAGACCTACTCAAAGTTCTGCTAGAGATGAACTATGCTGGCGCTATAGGTTTCGAGGTCAAGCCGGAGGAGGGCCAACACTGGCTTGAAACTGTGCATGCTGCCAAAGGTGTGCTCTACTCTGCATACTGCAAGGTTCTGGGTGATGTTCTCCTTGGCTAAGTTGAAGATAATTTTCCCCCAGAGTATTGGTGTAGTAGAAGTAGAGCTTACAGGTAAAAACCCGAAAACTCTACAAGCAATTAGGAATGCCGCGCCCTTTGAAGGCCGTGTTAGCCTGTGGGGTGAAGAGATTTACTTTTCAACTCCTGCACGTGCAGCCCAGGAGGCTGCCCAAGAAGTAGTAGAAGTAGGCGACGTGGCGTATTGGCCTCCCGGGAGAGCTCTCTGCATCTTCTTTGGACCGACTCCTGTTAGCAGAGGGGGCGAGATAAGACCAGCAAGCCCTGTAAATGTCATTGGGAAAGTGCTAGGCGATACCGAGAGGCTTAAAAGGGTGAAAGATGGGGAAGTTGTGAGGGTGGAGTTTGTAGAATGACTGGGAAAAAGTTGAGGCTAAGGAGGCTCTTCAGGGATGGCAGGGCTCTCATAGTTGCGCTCGATCATGGCCGGAGGCATGGTCCTATTCCTGGCGTTGAAAACCTCGGGGAGACTATCTCTAAAGTTATGCAGGCAAAGCCGGACGCAGTAATGGTTACGCCATCGATGATCGAGCATTACTACGAGCTACTTATTGACACTTTTATTGTTGCCAGGATCGATGGTACGGGAACAGTCAAGAGCTTGGACGAGACCGACGACAGGCTTATCTCCTCTGTGAATAGAGCTGTGAAGGCCGGGGCAGACGCTGTAAGTGTAATGGTTTATCCTGGTAGCAGGAGTGAGCAATTTCTCTGGGAGAAGCTTGCACTCGTGGCTGAGGAAGCTGATAGCCTCGGCATACCGGTGATGGCTGAGGTTGTCCCTAAGCCTCCCCAATTCCCGGAGTACGGAGCTGACATCGTTGCTTACGGAGCAAGAATAGCTGCTGAGCTTGGAGCTGACATCGTTAAGACAGTTTACCGGGAGGATTTTGGTGTGGTCACGAAGAGCGTGCCCGTGCCGGTCGTCGTTCTGGGAGGCCCCAAGTCCTCGTTTAGAGATGCCTTGCTCATGGTTCAAAGCGCAATAAAAAGTGGGGCCTCTGGAGCAGCCATAGGCAGGAACATTTTCCAGCACGCTGACCCAGCGAAAGCAACAATGGCGTTCATGATGGCTGTTCACACTGATAAGACTCTTCGTGAAATTTTCTTGGAACTGGACATTGAGGAATAAGTATAAGGCAAATTTTATATATAAGCCTTAAATTATTTTCTTGATGGTGAATGGTGCATGTTGAAGAGGTTGAAAAGCTGTCGGAGGTGTTGCAGGTGCTAGCTAACCCTATTAGGCTCAAGATGCTTGCCCTTATAGCTGTTAAGCCGCGCTACGCCTATGAACTCTCTAAATACTTGAAGCTGTCTTATCCCCTCACTCACCTCCACCTAAACATCCTCGAGAAAGCAGGTTTCATATCTGGCAGCTATGTCGAGGGCCCGCGAACGAAGAAGGTTTACCGCTTAAATGATTTTCAACTCACTATTTCAGGAGAAGTCCTAAAGAGGATAGGTGAGAAGCTTGAGAATCCCTAACTATGCGGTTTTGCTGGGAATTATCATTGCGGCAGTTCTCTTAGTGTGGATTCCCTATAATGTTATTCAGGGTGTTTCCAGTAAGACCCTTGACCCCCTCTTCGGAGGTGTTATAGCAGTGTTGAGTATGCTCGCTGGCGGAACTATTGCATTTTTTTCGATAGTTTTTGGCTTTGCGGAGCCCTTCACCTCTCTCTCAGAGCTCGACTCTAAACGGTTTAAATTAAAAGAGATGGAGGAGAGAATGAGGATTTACAGGGCACGTCAAAGAGCAATGCTGGAGGAGCTTGACGAGATTAGGAGGCTCCTGGAAGAGATAAGAGACCTATTGAAGGAGGGTATGGCTGTATGAGCACGGAGAAAGAGTTAAAGTACAAAGATATGTCTGACGAAGAGGTCGAGGAACTGATCCAGAAGAGGCTTAGAGAGATAAAAGGTGTTTTAGCGGAGATAAAGGAGATCCTGCAGCAGGCAGGTGTTAAGTAGTGGCTGAGCTCTTTGATAGGTATGAGAGAGCCCTCAGCGAGCGTACACCTGGCAGGGGTGGGCATGTTCGAATCGCTGGTAGCGGCGTTGTTGCTGGCGGAAAGTATGAGAAAATCTCCATTTCAGGGTCTGGGCGAGTGACAGGCGATGTGGAAGCAGAGGAGGTGAGGGTTTCTGGATCGGCTCTCTTCATGGGAAGCATCTCAGCGAAGATTTTTAAGTGCGCTGGCTCATGCAAGGTCGGCGGAGACGTTAAGAGTGAAGTATTCAAGGCAGCAGGCTCAGCGTCTATCCAGGGTTCGATCGATTGCGGTGAAGTGAGGATCGCCGGCTCTTTAAGGGCTTTGAGTGTTAAGGCAAAGCTGTTCTATGCATCTGGGAGCTTCGGGATTGAGTTCATTGAGGCCGATGAAGTCGTGCTAAGTATTTCGGATGTTGCTAAAGCTGGGAAAATAAAGGCTAAAACCATTACTGTTGAGGGGGAGGAGCTCGTGAAGTTGTCTATAGGATCCATTTTGAAGATTGCTTTAAGGCGTAGACCTATACCGGTACTGGAGGTGGAGGAGATCACTGCAGAAAGCATCGTCGCGGAAGATGTGGTGATCAGGGGGAATGTTGCCGCAAAGGAG
The DNA here is from genome assembly GCA_020832965.1 of Thermofilum sp. The sequence goes on from JAJHRM010000082.1 coordinate 7,995, forward strand.
ATCGTGATTAGAGGTAAAGCCCATATTGCCGGAAACATTCAGGGTGAGGTGAAGAGAGAAAAATAATTTTTTTACCTGGTTGCTGTCCTCTTTTCTAGAATCTCCTCGAAAGGCTTTAAAAACTTGAAGAGTTCAAGCGGTAACACGAACTTTGTTGCCGGAGAAGCGGCTACATCCCTAAGAGTCGTGAAGTACTGAAGCGTTAGTGTTTTCTCGTCTATAAGCTTTGCCTGGTCGTCGAGGTATTTGAGTGCTAGGGCTGCTCCCTCTGCCCTCAGTATTGCTGCCTGTTTTTCGCCTTCAGCCCTGAGAATCATTGCTTCCTTCTCCCCTTGGGCCACCTTTACGGCTGCCTCCCTCTTTCCTTCCGCCTCGGTTACCATTGCTCTCCTGTTCCTCTCCGCTGACATCTGCTTTATCATTGCCTCTTGAACTTCCCTTGGCGGTAATATTTCCCTTATCTCCACAGCCGTGACCTTCACGCCCCACCGTGCTGTAACCTCGTCTAGCTTTTCGCGTAGGACTTCGTTTATGTACTCCCTCTTTGCGAGGACCTGGTCCAGGTCTATGTCTCCAACAACTGCTCTGAGGGTTGTAGTCGCTATTCCAACTGCAGCTCCACGGAAGTCCAGGACCTCTATGACGCTCCTCTTCGGGTCTATGACTTTAAAGTAGATGAGGAAGTCTATGTCCACTGGGGCATTGTCCCTTGTTATGCATGTCTGCTTCGTGACTTCTATGTACTGCTCCCTTAGGTCTACTGTGATACCCTGCTCTATAAAGGGCACGAGGATTACTAGTCCCGGTCCCGCGATTCTCACTACCCGGCCTAGGCGTAGGACGACGAGGCGCTGGTACTCGGGGACTATTCTTATGTAGCTGGCAATTATCCAGACAAAGACCAGGACTAGGACGAATAGGATGACTAGGACACCGATCTCCATGGCACGCGTCGCCCTTTACTCCCACAGGAACTTATAAACCTTTGCGTTGACCGCTGTTCTCCCGCGTCTCCTCAAGCAGCTTAACCTTTAGTGTTAGGTTTTCTATGCCTGTAACTGCAACTTTGCTGCCTTGAGCTATCTCCGTCTCAGAAGTGGCGCTCCAATCTTCCCCCTCCACGTGCACTATGCCCCTGCCACCCCTGGGTATGTTTGTTTTTGCATAGCCGACCTTGCCTACAAGTCTCTCCTGCAAAGTAGGAACCTTCATCCTCATTACTTCCAAGGCCTTGGATATCACGATGGCTAGCAGCGTGGTGAGAATTGTTAGCGGGATTGCTACAAGGGCTATGCTTGGAGTAAACATCGGGTATGGTCTGGAGGTGTACTCTAGGACGAGGGCTGTCACTATTAGTGCCACCCCAGAGATCCCCGCTAGCTGTATCCCCGGCTTCATGAACTCGACAATTATTAATGCTATCCCGAGTATGGTGAGAATAAACGAGGTTATATTCACTCCTATTATGTTCAGTGAGTAGAGCGAGATTATGACGAGGGCTGCGCCGAGAATGCCCCACCCTTGAATGCCTGCAGTCTTGAATTCTAGGAATATCAGGAGCACTCCGAGTAGGAGCAGGAGTATTGCGATAGCCGGGTCGAGTAGTATGGAGAGGAAGTCACTTAAAACGTCTCCTGCTATGTGTATTTCTTCGGCAGATGCTATGTTCTCCTTAGACAGAAGCTCACCCAGGCTATCAGCTGAGTCATGCGCTATACCAAGCTTAATCGCCTCAGTGTCTGTAAAGCTCACAGCCTCCTTCACGAGCCTCTCAGCTATCCTCCTTGAATCATTTACGCCCCTCACGGACAGCAGGCTTGAGATCCTGGCCACAAGGTACTCCACTATTTTCGGGTCTTCTGGGTAAGGTTTAACCGACCCCAAGACAGACCCCTTCCCAACATACAGCTTGTCCGCCGCAAAAGCTATCACAGCTGCTGCTGAGGAAGCCTTCCCGCCTGGAGGGACCCATGCGATAGTCCTGGCTTCAGATGTCACCAGTAAGTTGACTATTTTATCCATGGAGCTCAGGTAGCCTCCGTAGCTATCAATCACGAGGATTACTACGCCTCCTCGGGCAGAGTCAACTCCTTTCTTAACTAGGTAGTAGCTTCCCTCGTCTATGC
>JAJHRM010000163.1 GCA_020832965.1 Thermofilum sp.
CTGAGGACTTCGTGCTGAGCCCTGAGCAGGGAGGCGGCTCCCAGCAGTGCGAGCTCCTTAAAACGCTTGGGATCGCCGAGAGACCCCTCCTAGTCCTCGAGGACGGTGTGGGCGGGGAAGTCATCGACAGGAGCCTGCTCGCACTCGCCCATGTGAGGCTCAAGCGGGATACGAAGACCGTCGACGAAGGACCTTGGACGACCGAGTACGTTCCAGCCAAGGCAAAGTTCTTCACGCTAGCACTCTACAAGAGACCATACCTCACCCAGAAGGCGCTCAACAGCTTGCTGGGAGATCAAGCTAAAGAGGGCTCCGAGGAGGAAAACTACCGCAAAGCTCTAGAAAAGCTGGGATTCAACGAGAAACATCTCAGCGATGGAAACTACGCCGAAGCGTGCAGGGAGAAGTTTAGGAATCTAATCAAGATGCTGAACAACTACGTCATCGTGGGAGGGCGGGAAACCGTCGGCAAGGGCATCATCAAGGTGAAGTTCCTGGACGGTGAGCGCCTGTGAGCGCGCAAAGGCTCAACCCAGTAGGACTCGCAATAGAGATATTCGCTAAAGTCAGGGAGGAGGTCGGGGAAAACAGAGAACTAGGCTCCAAGCTCAGGCACCGCGCGCGGGAAGGCCCAGAGCTCATCAGAAGCATGGGCTTAATCCCCACCCTCTCCTTCTACTACGCTAAAGCTCGAGATGCACTACTGGGAGGAGGTGGTAGCGAGGAAAGGGCGTATGCATTATATCTTATGGCTATAATGTCGTATATCGAAAAGATAGGGCTTGCTGAAAATGTGAGCTCTATTTTCAGCTCGCAAAGCAGGCCATCTGATAAGGAAGTCCATGATAAACTTATAAGTGTTTTAAATGAGCTTTCTGGAAAATCGCTCATCGCCGCTCGGCTGCTAAACCCGTTCCTTGTCGAGTTCAAGAGGTTGTGCGAAGCGGTCTGGGAAAGAGAGAGGAGGTGATGATATGAGCGAGCTTGCAGAAATACAAGAAAAACTTTTAGAAAATCAAAGCCTATTGCTCAGGGTTAAAGCCACATTGCTATACCCTCATATAGGTGGGTACTCGGCGCAACCCTTCGACCCAACCACCCATATCTTGGAACCACCGAGACCAACCGAGCTTAAAGCACTCTGGCGTTGGTGGGCCCGCGTAATACTTTCAACTGTGTACGGTGGTACAAAGGATTATTCGTATTTGGATGAGAAAGTTGCAGAGATCCTGGGATCACGCGGCGAGAAAGCATCTAAATTTATTGTGAGAATTAATAATATTATTGATTATGCAAAACTTCAAGAACATTTTGTAAAGATATATAAGGATAAAAATAAAATGTGTAAAAGCATTTTGGAAGATTTAAATAACATATTTAATGATTTCGCTAATATGAAAAATGTAAAATGCCGTGCTGTCTCAGTAAATCTTGCTAGTTTTAAATCTATTCAAGTAAGATTTAAAGGAAGTATAAATGATTTGAATAACGCTTTTAGGAAAGAGAATATTAAGTTAAAAATAAAAAATGGCAAGTTAAATATTACTCCAGATAAAATAGATGAGATTAAAAATTTGGCTCAAATAATTAAGAATAAGCTTAACAAAGATTATCAAGCACTTATATCAAACCTTTCCAAGTATTTTGAATATGGTAAAATAGCGAGGCTTTTCATGATTTCTCAGAAGAAAAGAATTGAAGAACTTGCTGGTGAGATGGCCGTCATAGATGCCTGCAAAAGCGTTGAAATTGTTATAGATGTATTAGCATCTAATTCTCTTTACAATCGATTAGGGAATCATGAACAAGTGCTAAAAAAGATAAGATTCGCTCTATATAGTTTTATAGTTTCTCTAATTTTTGGCTCCTTAGGTTATGCTTCTCGTAGAGGTTTCGGATCTATAGTAGTTGAGGATATTAGTGATGGAAATGCTTTATGGGTCTTAGCTAATGCGTCATCTGCGAGTAACATTATTAAGGAAGATATAGAATATATGAAGAGGTTAATTTCAGGGATTAAATCAGAAAATTGCCCAGAAAGGATTGAAGCTTCTCTGCAGGAGCTTCTTCGAAGAGCGGTTGACATAGCTTCTGCTGCTTATGCTGGGGGGCAGGTAAGTAAAGCGGGTAGTGTTTTCCCAAAGGTACCCACTCTACTTTTGGACACTTACTTTAAGTTTAAAGTTTTCAAATGTAAAGATCCCTTACAATCCTTATATTGCATTTCAGAAGCTTGTCTTAAAAACAGATGGAGAAATCTTGTTCCGCAAAACATATATCTATCTGATCTTCATACTTGGATACTAGGACTACCTAGAGGTAAGGAAAAAGGATACTCTGCTACGAAAAATCGACGACCATCAGCTTTTCATTTCAAAATATTAAAAAATAGTCAAGGAACTTTCCTTATGATTTACGGCTTCCTAAGCGAAGATTGGCCGGTAAGTTCACTCTATCATGTTTCCTCCCATGGAAGAAAGCCTGTGATGGACAGAAAGGTTGCTAGACCCTCTGGAGGCTCGTATCCTGCATCAAGAAACAATTATATTATGTTAAGGAATGTGTTTAACGCTGCACTGGAGTTTATAGAAAAAATCGTAGAGGATTGCTGCAAAGGTGAATCTCATGCTTGAAGAAATATGTAATGTTTTGCAAAAATTAAAATTGGAGGAAAGCAATGTCATCACTTCTCTATCCCTTGCGGCTTTATGTTCAGTACTACCCCAGGGAGGAGGAAGAGAGGGGAGAGAGAAGAAGGAGAAGATGGGGGAGGTGAAGAAGGAGCTTGCATCAAAATTGGCGAGTTTCTCTCCATCTTTACAGCCTGTGAAGGATCTTCTCGACGAGGTAGCAGCTGCACTAAAAAATAACGGGTTCGGTGTCAAGGTGTGCGAGGTGAGGTCTGAGTGGAGGAGCATCGTGGGCTCGAGTGAGCCCGAGCTGCACATCCCCTTCGAGGTGGGGCTCTTCTGGGACCCGGTCTTCAACGTCCCCTTCATCCCTGGTACGAGCATTAAGGGCGCCGTGCGCAGCGCGTTCGAGGAGCTGCTGGCTAGGGATCTAATGTCTAGCAACATTCCAGAGAAGGAGATCAAGGAGCGGGTTGAAGAGGAGGTGAAGAGGGTTTTCGGGGCTGGAAGTGTGAGTGCTGGGCTTGTCGGGTTCACGGACGCTTACCCGGTGTCGGCGGAGGAGCGTCTCCTAGAGCCCGACGTCGTCACGCCGCACTACCCTGGCAAGCGTAACGAGCTGGAGGCTGAGCCGACGCCGAACGTCTTCGTGACGATCGCGAGGGGCGTGACCTTCAGGTTCTACGTCTTCTACGTGCCGCGCGGCGGCATCCCCGGCAGGCGGAAAGGCGGCTTGAGGTTCGCGGAGAAGCTCGACCAAAGCAGCGGGCGGAGCGACCTTCTCCTGGGGAACCTCGCCGATCAGTGGGTAGATGCCTTGGGCTTGAACGTCGTGCCGTTGCTGGATCGAGCCATTCTCTACGCGTTCGCGAAGGGGGTCGGCGCGAAGACCTCCGTAGGTTACTCCCGGTTCGCGGTGGTCAGGTATGAGGAGTACCGAGGCTCCTAGCGGCGGGGCGGGCGCTGGCGTGGAGCTGTTTAAGACCAAGATAGCGGCGCTGCTGCACGACCCGCCGCACAAGCCGTGGCTCGAGAATCACGAGGAGGTGGCCAAGAGGTGGATCCAGCAGTTGACCGGCGAGAAGGGCATCCCGGAGGTCGTTCGGCGCGCCGACCGCCTGGCGTCGAGCGTTGACAGGTACCTCCTATCCCTCTTGATGGGCGAGAAGTACCTGCGCGGCTTCCTGAGGTGCGAGAGGGTCGTGCTGAAGAACACGGTGAACCCCCTCTTCGAGAAGGAGGTGGAGCGGGTGAAAGAGGAGGACGCTGAAAGCTTCTTCAAGGAGCTGCACGAGATCCTGAAGGGGCTCGACGCGAAGTGGAAGTACTTCGCCCTTTACGCTTTGTACGAGCTGCTCTGGATCAGCAGAGGCCTCTCCGTGGGCCCGGCGGACACCAGGGTTCCGACGCACACAACCTTCGACCACGACTACGCCACCGCCGCGGCTGTCAACTGGGTAGCCGTCGAGGGGGTCGACGGCTACCTCCTGGGCATCGACGTGGCCGGCGTGCAGGGGTTCATCGGTTCCAGCAGGAAGCTGAGGGACCTGTGGGTGTCGAGCTACCTGGTCTCGCTCTTCGTCTGGTACGCGATCCTGCCGTTCATCGAGGAGTGGGGGCCCGACGTCGTGGTCATCCCCTCGCTGAGGATGAACCCGTTCTTCCTCCACTGGCTCGCCGAGAAGCTCAGCGGCCGGGCTCAAGACGAGCTCAAGAGGCTCGTTAAGGAGTACGTCTTCCCAAGCGAAGAGCTCAGGAAGCAGTACGAGCTGCTCAAGATGCCGCCCTACGCGGCGCTCCCGGAGAGAGCTGTCCTGGCTCTCCCACCTCAAGCCGTGCAGAGCGAGGAGAAGGTCAGGGAGTTCGTGACAGAGAGAGTGAGCAAAGCCTGGAGGACGCTGTGGGAGGGGGCGCGCCGGCTTGCGCGGGAGCGGGCGCGCGATGACCTCACGTGGAGGTTCATTTCCAAGGCGTTCGACTACTACAGCGAGAGGTTCGGGAATGCGGGCTTCGACGCTGTTGCCCCCCTCACCCTGCGTGTACACGTTGAGAGGGTTGACGGCGGGAAGGAGCAGTGGAGGATCTACGACGACGTTTACAGGCGCTTAGCGAAACGTTTCAGCGAGGCGAAACGGGTCAGGGTGGACGCGCAGGCTCGGTTGAAGCTGTACGAGCTGACCAAGCAGGCCTTCGCGGAGGGGTTGGGGTACCCTAGGCCCTCCGCTAGGGGCTTCGAGTACTGCACGTCGTGCGGGGCCCTGCCAGCGCTGGTGGTCCTGCCGCCGGGCGAGGGGCCCGACGAGTTCGGCTACTTCATCTACAAGGTCGTGGAGAGGGGGGCCAGCCCGGAGGAGGCCAGAGAGGCTTGGCGGAAAAGCGAGCCGAGCGAGCTTGAGGAGTTCAAGAAGTGGTACGAGGAAAAGCAAGCCGAGCTTGATCGCCTGAAGATCGTGTTCACCCCGGGTGAGAGGCTGTGCCCCTGGTGCTTTCTCAAGCGCGTGATCAGCCTGGAGCCCCAGCTGCTGCGCCTGCTCCTGGAAGGGAGAGAGGGACAGAAGGCCGACGATCTCGTCGCAGAAGTAGCTAAGCGGCCCTCCAGCTTCAAGATGCCGTCAACCGCGGACGTCGCGATTTACAAGCTGTTGGAGGAGCTGGCGAGAGCCGTTGAGAGCAGGGAGGTCGGCGAGGACCAGCGGCTGCTCGAGGAAGCTCTGAAGAAGACGGTGCCGAGGGTGGAGTGGGAGGAGATCTCCAAGGGAGTTTCGGTAGTATGGCCCGCCCAGAAGAAGCTGGACGAAAGAGCGGAGCGGCTGAAAACGCCAGAGGACATCATCCTGCTCAAGCTCATCATCAGGTGGGACCCTGAATCCCTATTTTTCAGCACCTATCCGGAGGTGAGAGATCGCTGGGGGGAGGTTCTTAGAAAGATGGGGTTGGCGAAGTGGCTTTGGAGCTACTATGCTCTTATCCTCGCGGATGGGGACAGCATAAGCGACCTGCTGGACGGGAGAGTTTCCGCCTTCTTCGGGGTAAGCTGGGGTTCGGAAGCGGAAGGGGTCAGCAAAGATGCGATAAACGACTTGAAAAAGGAGCTCATCAGGAGGTCTGCTGCTTGCGAGTTTGAAAGAGTGCTGGAGGCGGCGATTGGAGCGTTAGAGGGTTATGCTGAAGAAGACAAATGGATCGGCGAATGGAGTAAATTGCTGTCAAGCAAGCACGATATAAATGAGGCCGATGTCAGCAGCAGGCTGAAGGCTTTCTTAGATGGATTGAAGAATATTATCAAAGAGGAAGATAGGATCCCGGTATCTTTCGCATACCACGCGGCGGTCAGCGCAGCTTTAACTAGAGCGGGGCTGCTCGATGCAGCCACGATAGCTGAGCTCGACGGGTTTACCGTGTACTCCGGTGGTGACGACCTCATGGCGGTTGTTCCTGTGCACAAGG
>JAJHRM010000271.1 GCA_020832965.1 Thermofilum sp.
CACGCGGCGGTCAGCGCAGCTTTAACTAGAGCGGGGCTGCTCGATGCAGCCACGATAGCTGAGCTCGACGGGTTTACCGTGTACTCCGGTGGTGACGACCTCATGGCGGTTGTTCCTGTGCACAAGGCGGTCAAGGTGGTGAGCGAGACGAGGGCCCATTTTGCCGGCACGTGCAAGAGCAAGCACCAGTGGGGCGGGAAGGTAAAGGTGGAGGGCGGCTTCGTGATCGTAGGCCGCGCGGCCTTGCCGGCTCTGCCCGGCGTTGGGCGCAGCTACGCCATCAACGTAGCTCACTACGTCTACCCGCTGCAGCTCGTGCTCGACGACGCGAGGCAGGCGCTAGACGAAGCGAAGAGCGAGATCTGCACGCGCTACGTTGAGGAAAGGGGGGTGCGCGTGCTGTACAAGGATGTAGCTGTTTTCGTCTACACTCCGCGCGGCAGGGGGGATAGCACGGTGGTGCCTTGCACCTTAGCGAGGGTAACGTGGGAAACGGCTCAGGACCCCTTGGAGCTCTACCTGAAGAGGGTGGCGGAGCCTCTGGAGTGCGTCGACCGCCTGCTTGAGCGGCTGAAGCCTCTAAGCCCCGACCCCGAGTTTTCCGTCAGCTTGCTTTACGACGTAGAGAGGTACTCGGAGCCGCTTAACAGCATCACAGAGAGAGAGCTCTCGCGGCGGCTTGCGGAGTACATACTGCGAAGGAACATTAATGCTAGGTTCGCGAGCGAAGCCCGGAATATAATCGATGGGGTCTTCGGTGTGCTCATGGAGCCGTTAAGCGTAGCTACAGTGCACATGCGAGGAGACAAGGGAGACAAGGGGGAAAAAGTCTTCGTTAACATAATCAGGGCGGTAAGGTTCGTAAGAGGGGGGATGCGGGCATGGAGGTGAGAGTGGCGGTAAAGCCCATCGAACCCCTGATGCTGAGGGGGCCTGGCGAGTTCGACCCATCCGCGAGAGGGGTTGCCGCGTCAGCGCGGTCGGTCGGTTGGCCCTCGCCGAGCACGTTCACCGGAACATTAATCTCGGAGCTGCTATCCGGGAAGGCAGTAAGTTCGCCTGCGCACAGCTGGGGCGATTTTATCGACAAGTACGCCGATCTGCTTCATAAAGCAGGAGTCGAGTGGGTTCGGGGTCCGTACCTGTGGGATAGGACAAGTGCTTATGTGCCTTTAACTTTGGATGAAAAAATTTTCTATATAATTGATTTAAATGATTTAGAGTATTATTTATCCAATTATTTAAGAAAGTCGTATGAAAGCTTCAGAAGAGCTGTTAAAGAGAGGGTACGCGAGATCTCTCGCCGTCAAGCACCTGTTGCGCGTGCTGAAAGAACCGGAGTCGCCCTAAGGGTTAGAAGCGATGGCGTCAAGGTGGTTAAGGAGGGTTTCCTGTACACCGAGACTTTTACTGCGCTTCACCCGGATGCGTGCTATGTCTTTGAGGTTAAATTCTCGCGGGATGTTGAGAATCTGAGAGGGAGGGCGGTGAAGTTTGGGGGTGAGGGCAGGATCGCGAAGTTGCTCGTTGACGAAAATGTTCTTCTCACTGAAGAGTTAAAGAAGTTTTCGGGAGGTTATGCTGTTCTGCTCTCACCTTTCCTCATGGTGGAGCCTCCATCCACGTGCGTCAACGCCAGCGGAGGGGTTCAAATTCGCTATAAGGGGGTTGAGCTGGAGGTTGTTATGGGGCGTATTGGCGTGAAGGGGCTCGGCTTTGCAGTAAGGGAGAACAGAAGGAAGCCCTTGCTCGCCGCGATAATGGAGGGAACTATCGTGCGCGTGCAGAGCTGTCGGAGCGCGCACGAGCTGGGGCTCTACGGGTGCATTAGCGGGTTAAGCCGCGAGGAAGAGCTACTTGCGAAGATGGGTTTCGGCAGTTTCTACCCACTGAGGTGGTTAAATGAGCGTTAGGGAATGCGATTTCGAGGGTGATAGGTTCTTCATATTTTCCACATGGGGTGACCCCCGCGAATGGTACGATGTTGAATATATTATAAAATGCATCGAAGATCGCAGCAAGAGAACTATAATCGCGTACCGCGGAGGCATTACGACGGCTGCTACAACTAAGGCTCTATCACAAATGCTAGAAGCTTTAGGAAAACATGTGACGGTAACAATTTTTATCCAGGATACGCTCCTGTTAAATATAATAAAAGAGCAAGACCAAGAATCACAAAAAATTATTCGTTCATTATGGCCAAGCGAAGGAAAAGCGATTATTAAAAGAAGAAGTGAATTAAGAGGATATATTTTTAAATATATAGGGAAGATTAATTCATATGATGTAGTTGTACTTCCTGGGATTGCATCGTTTAGAAGTGGAGGATACCTTTACATCTGGAGGGGGGATGAATGCTATGAATACATTAGAGGGGGGATGCTCACCCACGCGTTGAAGAAACTCGCTCAAGCTCCAGAGGAAACGATCGGTGTGATTGTAGATACGTCCCATGGCGTTAACTACTTTGCTATCGCGTTGAAGGATGTGATCCCTCTCGCCTGCGCGTTATATGTTGTTAAGAGAGCACTTTCCAACGCTGAGAGAACCCAGCTCCACCTGTACCACTACAATGTACAACCCATAATAGCTTCGATGCAGAAGAATGGAATATCAACAGCACTCGAAATAATTTCTTTTGGTGAAATAGGATTTCAAAGAGCAAAGCAAGAGAGTTTTGGACCCTATTTTGAAATAATTAGAGAGCACATCGAAAGTATATTTTCTAGAAGAGCATTTGAAAACGTTATAGATTACCTTAAAGGAAGAGTGCCTTGGTTAGATGAAAGCCAGAAAAACTCTTGGGAGGTAATTGCTGCATCAACGCTGTTGTTTGTGAGGGGGATACTCCCGTGGGCTTTACGAATAGCAAAAGACCTAAGATTTAGGTTTGACGACATTCTTAATAAATTCGATGAAAAGCTAAATGAAGTCGAAATAAAATTTAAAACATCTAAAAGCAGACCGGAGATAGGAGTTGAACGCACTGCCACATATGACTGGAGGAGCGGGGGCGCCCCCAACGCGGAAGCCGTGACTTTAGCGCTTCTGGCTGCCATCTTGAAAGAGGGGGCTGACAGCGCTCTTTCGCAGTGTCCTGAGGGCGAAGCTAAGGAGGTCGACGAAGTAGAAGAGGTCATTGGAAAGTGCAAAGTTCAAAATGAAGACGCAAGAGAGAAAGCGTTACAGTTGTTGGATAAGCTGAAGGAGGGGTGCGTACGCGTGCCGGCATCTAGGCTGAGCGAGCTCGCCGGAGTCATTTACCCGAAGCCTTTCAGCGTGATCGTCCAGGCAGAGATTGACGAGCAGTTCAAGAAATACTTTGAAGTTCCATGCAAAGAATCGTGTTGCAACGAGAACGTTAAAATACTTCCCGAAAATGATATAGTGGTTAAATCAGGGGACTTTGAAGTGTACTTGCCGTACTACATGGATAAACCGGCACAAGAGAGGCATTTCTACGCTCACGCTGGCCTGGTAAGGGGGACGATTTTTGCGGTCGTCCGCCGCCGCAACGAGTACGTTTTGCTCCTCGGCCCCTACGAACCAGTTTTACGCGCGCTCAGGGAGTGGCACGGTAAGTAGGCTGCTACCGGCGGAAAAGCGCTCGGCCGCCGTACGCAAGCTTTACGCGAAGCTCTAAAAGCGCATCTGACACCTTTCTCTCTGGGTCGAGTTTCCACTCTCGTACAAGCGCCCCCGCAGCGCCAGTTTCAGCGAATAGCTCGCGGAGCGGTCCCCTGCTTGGTGGCCTGATTCGTGTAGTTTAGCGCGCGCTCGCCGAGCGCTGGGTGCGCGTCCTCGGGGACTTCGGAAAGCGCGCTGTTGCGCACGTAACCGGCTTTGTAGTACTCCAGATCCCCGGAAACCGCGC